>DPSI01000077.1 GCA_003527165.1 Pseudomonas sp. | reverse complement strand
TAGAACAGCATGCCAATCCCGACGATGGTTGCGAGAAGACTGCGGCTAAAGCCCAAGTCTTCAGCCATCGGTAAAAAAAATGGGCCTATGCCGAGGCGCATCCCGACGGTCAACAAGGTGAGGAGCGTGGCGGCAGCGACGATGTTCCATCCGTGGTACCAGTTACCTTTCCGCAGCGATGAAAACATCCTTCGCATTCCTGGCCTCGATTCCATTAACCGCTCCTCAAGTAAGTTTTAGCTCACTGCCTCAGTCGCTCAATCACGTGTGGCCAGGGTAAGAGCGGTAGGTATTTCTAATGTGGGTTACCGGTGCGTAAGTTACGGTTCGAACCGGCCGCCCAGTGGCCATCAAAGCCACTGCTTAACCCTACTACTGATGCCTTGTTTTCATCTATAGCGAATAGCCTTGGCGCGCCACGCCTCAACTTATCATCCTCACAAAAGAACCGTTGAGCGCGCGCCTGCCGGTCGTGTCCCACGCAGAACTCAGCCTGGCAACAACGAGTTAGCCTCATCCTCCGTAATCTCGAGCTCAGCAGCTATCTTGGCAGGAACGACTTGGCAGCGCGCAGCATCGGGCGAAGCCAACGGGTCTGTTGGGAGAAGCTTATGGATCAAAACCAGGTAGGCGAGCCCCAGGCGGCGGTAGTCCTGACACTGCACCGATTCCCACATCATGAAGACTGCACTGGTCAGGTTGTACAAGGCGGTCGCCGCGTGGCGGATATCGGCAGGCATATCAGCGCGAGCCACACTGTCGACCGTCGCCATGGTGCGGTCAAGAAGCTCTGAAGCGAGATCCATCCCATTCTCCGGCAGTCGTGAAGAACACTCTGCGAGCAGCCTAGAAAGATGCTCGCGCAGAGGCGCCAGCGCCTCATCGCGAACGGAGGCTCGAACGACGTCAAGCGCGACGATGTTGCTGGTACCTTCCCAGATCGAGCCAAGGTGCGCGTCGCGCAGGATACGAGCATCGCTCCACTCTTCGATGTAACCGAGCCCTCCCCTGAGTTCCATGGCGTCGCCTGCGACTTTACGGGCGTCGCGGCACGCCCTGAACTTGATCAGGGGCGTCAGTATCCGCACGCATTTCTGCGCGCGCGAGTCCCCGGCATCTGCCTTGGCTAACAAAGTCGCGGTTTGCATGAACATGGAGCGGGCCTGCTCCGTCGGCAAGCTCATCTTGATCAGTTGCCGCTGAACGAGCGGCATGTCGACAAGGCGCCTATCAAATGCGCGACGGGAACGGGCAATGAACAGGGACTCAGTCAGGGCACGACGCATCAACCCGGCCGAACGAACCCCGTTGGACAATCGGGACATATTGATCATGTCGGCCATCTGCTGAAAGCCGCGACCGATTTCACCAATCAGAAAAGCGGTCGCCCCCTCAAGCGTGATCTCACCGCTGGCCATTGAGCGAGTGCCCAGCTTGTCCTTGAGGCGGACGATCCGGTATGCGTTCGGGGATCCATCAGCCAGGACCCTGGGAAGCAGGAACAGGCTGACGCCCTTCATGCCCTCGGCAGCCTCCTCGGGCCGAGCCAATACCATCGCAAGATCGGCGTCCGGATTGGAGCAGAACCACTTGTCGCCAAAGAGCTTCCATTGCCCATGTTCATACCTAGCGGTGGTCGAGATCGCCGATATGTCTGAGCCGGCTTCGCGCTCGGTCATGAACATGGCCCCCTGGTAGAGCTCGTTCAAATCCCTGCCGGTCAACGCTGGCAGATAACGCGCAACGAGCTCGGGGTCACCGAACTTTCGCAACGTCCTGGTCAGCGAGTCGGTCATGCTGACGGGACAGCACAAACCAAACTCGGCTTGCACGAACAGATAGGTCAACGCGTATTTGACCAGCGGTGAAGGCGCATCCTTCGTATGGCTCATTGCTGCCAGCCCCAGCTCAGAAAACGCCACCTGCTCCAATGCAACATAGTCCGGGTGTTTGCGGACCTCCTGAAGGTCGTCTCCTCTTCGGTTGCGATGCATCAGCACCGGAGGGTTGCGATCCGCTGAGAGCGCCAACTCGTCCAGCTTCCCTCCTGCACGAGCACCTAACCGCTCCATTGTTGGGCGCCAGTGTTCAAGCTCCGAGCGCGGCAGGTAAATGGCGAGTAACCGCTCCAGAGCGGGGTCTGCGGCGTAGAGGTTGAGCCCACGGCTATCCGGGATGCTCGCCTGCTGGATCGGCGCAGCGGTATCAGTGCTGATCATTTTTTGCCTCCGGCCTAAGCGAGTTTACGGCGAGTCCGCTCGCGCCGAATCGACAGCGCGTATCCGAGGTACAGGGCTATAACTATCGCTAGTCCAAACATGTCGGAGTAAAGCTCGGGGTAGATAAACAACCCTCCCGCCAACAGAACGATCACTCGAGCGAAGACGCCCAGATAACCGATGCGGTATAGGTAGCCCTCAAACCCCGAGGCCAACAACCACATAGCCAGAGTAGCTGTTAGTGCGGACTGAACGATCCCCGGCCAGGCGCCCTGAAGTATCAACGAGGGGTTGATGACGAATAAAAACGGGAGAATGAAGAGAACGGCCCCCATGCGCATGGCATAAAAGCTCGTCTTGGTCGCGCCGGCACCTGCCAGGTTGGCAGCCGTGATCGCAGACAGCGCAACCGGGGGAGTGATGTAAGACATCATGCCCCAGTAGAGAATGAACAGGTGACTCGCAAGCGGATTCAGCCCGGCCTCCACCAGCGCGGGGGCCAGCAGAATTGACAGAAAGATGTAGACCGCACTCACCGTCATGCCCATTCCCAGCACGAAGCTCGTTACGGCACCGGCAATCAGCATCAAGGCGATGTTGCCATCAGCGTACAGCAGGAGCTCACGCGAGAAGGCTCCTGCCACCCCCGAGTAGGACAACCCGCCGACAACGAGCCCGATTCCGGCCAGGATCGCAACGAGATTGGCAACGCTGGTGCTCAACTCCTTGAGCAATTGCATCGCACCTTTGGCATTGAGTCGCCCGTCTCTTTTGAGCAGCGTAACGGTGAGCAACACCAAGCTCGCAAAATAAGGGGCATAGGCTTCGATGCGCATGATCAGCATCATGTAGATGAGCGCAACGAGGCTGAACAGATAAGGCCAGCCTGCCTTTAGCGTGCCCCATAAGCTCGGTATCTCACTCGCATCCAGTCCTTTCAAACCGTTACGCGCAGCGTAGATGTCTACCTGAAATACGAGCACGACGTAGAACAACAACGCAGGCAGTATCGCCGCCACCATGACTTCGGCATACGAAACACCCAGGAAAGAAGCCATGATGAAGGCGACGGCGCCCATCACTGGCGGCATCAGCGTTCCACCAGTGGACGCGCAAGCCTCCACCGAAGCCGCGTAGTGCGCCGGATAGCCAACCCTTTTCATGGTCGGGATGGTGATCGGTCCCGTGGATAGAATGTTCGAGATCGCGCTACCGGACAGGCTTCCCATCAGCCCACTGGACAGCACCGCCACCTTGGCGGGGCCTCCACGGCTCCTGCCCATCAGCGCAGTGGCGAAGTTCATGAAGAATTCGCCGCCGCCTGTGACCGCCAAGGTCGCTCCGAAAACAATGAACCCAATGACGAGATTCGCCACCACCTGCATGGGAATACCAATGATGCTTTCGACCCCCATCACGTGGGCACGCACGGTCTCCGCCATCGAGTATTCGTTACCCCACAGGAAACCTGGCATATGTCCCGCAAACAGCGGATAGCTGCCGAACAGTAGCGCGACGAAAAAGACGACGGTACCGGCGCATCGCCGGAGCGCTTCGAGGACGATTGCCAGCAGAACGGCGGCAACCGCCGTCGCCAAAAGCGGCGCCTGATAATCCCAGCCCTGCTCGATGATCGTTTGGCCGTTGTAACCCAAGTAGAGCGACGCTCCGATTACGACCGGAACAAGGGCCCAGTCGTACCAGGGGACGCGTTGTGAGTCAGCTTTCCGAGCCGGGTATCGCAAAAAAGCGACGGCCAGAAACAGGCCAATCAGGTAATAAAGGAAGGCATTTCCCATGGGCTGGAAGCCAAAGAGCTTCAACGAAAAGGTCTGATTGATCGTTGTAAGCAGGCCCGCTCCACCCAAAAAGATGGCCAGATACAGTGCAGTCCCAGACAACCGCCCACTGTGTAGTTCGTTCGCGGTGTCAGCGTCTAGGTTCGAAGCCATGAGATCACCATCCACAAATTTTTTATTGAAGCTGCTACGGGCAGTGTTGAGACCGCCTCGTAGCAGATGGAGGCTCTTCGGTCGAACCGTCAGTCGAGCTTGTTGATGGCCTCAGTGCGTTGGGCCTGCCAGAGCTTGTCGAACGCCTCGTCGGACATGTCCTCGCCCTCTTGAACTGCTCCTTTCCAAGCTGCTTTGAGCGCTTCCAGCCGTGCCATGCGCTTGTCGTTCCACGCCTGCGCTTCTTCCGTCCAAACGCCCTTTTCTTTCAGGTATCGGATGGCTCCGTCGTGAAAGGGAACGTCTAGAGGCGGCACGCCGGACTGGCTCAGCTCCCATCGGGACATTACCGAAGTGGCGTTCTTGTACAGGTCATAGGTCTCGTCCAGCGCCTTGATGAAGGCATACGCATCCTTGTCATCCAGGTCGCAGCGAACGACTACCATCGGATATCGATACGCGACCATGTTGACCGGGTGCTCTTTCGAAAGACCTGCACCCACCGACTCGGCGAACGGCGAAAATATAGGTGCAACCGTTTCCATCTTCTTCCACCCGGCTTCATCGTCCGGAGGGATGTCCAGCCAGCGAATACCCCGGGGCGATTCCGCCAGCTCATACATCTGGCTCGGCGTCGTTACGGTAAAGGTCGCGTCCGCCTTGCCTTCGGCCAGTGAACTCATGGCTGAGGCATAAGTTGGGAACGAGATCGCCTCGACGTCGGTTCCTGACAGGCCGCCAAAGGCCAATAAGGCATCAAGCTTTACGTTGACCGACGGATTCCCAGCGACGTACGCCACACGCTTGCCTTTCAAGTCCGAGATCGAATGGATATCGGCATCAGCGGCGGTCACCAGGCCGCCAGAGGCTGGCCGCCCCGCCAGCGCGCACAAGTTTTGTGGTCCCCAATTGCGGGATGCGAAGTCGTAGATTGCCTCGGAGGCAAAGAACGCTTCCGTTGCCAGAAACGCATAGTCGGTCCGGCCATGTACGAGTGGCTGCAATCGGCCGATTGAAGACCCGGACGGCTGAATGCGGATCCGCGTATCGAATTTACGGCTAAACGCGTCGGCTATCGCCGAGGCTTCGGCATAGCCCGAGGAGCCCACGTCGTAGGCGCCCCAGGTCATTGACTTTGGCAACTCTTGTGCGTGTGCGCCAACGGCCGCTACGAGACTACCGAAGGCCAGAACGCTACCGAGGAGGTATTTATGGTACGTGGTGAACATGGCTTAAACCTCAATATTGTTGTTTTTGGTGAAGGCCGGGGTATCGCTCACCGGCCGAGTCTTGCCTTGGTCCCGAAATGCCGAATTCTCGCTTGGCGCCCGACATCCCTTGCTCACTTCGCAGACGCTACAGTTCGAATGACCGCCCTTACCCGTAAGCGAACGCTGGCCTGCTCATACAGGCCCCAGCAAGTCGCTCGCGGATAACGGTGTCGGCCTGCTCGATGAGTCGAGTGACCAATGATCTGCAAGTCGGTACGTCATCAATCAGTCCCTGCACCATCCCAGCCGACCATACGCCGTGGTCCGGATCGCCCGTTTCGTAGACCGTGCGCCCACGCAGCCCTGAAACGAGAGGTGCCAACTCGTCAAATGAAGCGCCCTCCGCCTCGCGTGAACGGACATCCCCGCTGACGGTGTTACGCGCCACACGGACCGTATTGCGCAGGGTTCGCAGGATCAGATCGGTGCCTCGCTCATCGCCCTCTACGAGCCTTTCCTTGATGCGCTGATGGATTGGGCTTTCCTCCGTACACATAAACCGTGTGCCCATGCTGATGGCGTCTGCGCCCAGTGCAAGCGCAGCCACCAACCCGTACCCGTCAGCGAAGCCGCCCGATGCTACCAACGGCACGGACAAGCGTCGGGCTGCGGCAGGAATGAGGACAAGTCCCGGTATATCGTCTTCGCCAGGATGCCCTGCGCACTCGAAACCATCGATGGAAACCGCGTCCGCACCCAGCTGCTGCGCTTTCAAGGCATGGCGTACCGAGGTGCACTTATGGATCACCTTGACGCCGTGGTTACGAAAGTCAGCAATATGTTCCTGAGGGTTGCTTCCAGCGGTCTCTACGATTGAAACGCCTGCTTCAATGATGGCGGCTCGGTACTCGGCATATGGCACGGGCTTGACCGTCGGAAGCACCGTCAGGTTGATCGCGAAGGGCCGATCGGTCAGCTGCCTGCAGCGTTCAATCTCCTTATAGAGCGCCTCAGGGGTTGGCTGCGTGAGCGCGGAGAGCGTGCCAAGCGCTCCTGCGTTTGCCACCGCAGCCACCAGTTCGGCGCGGGCCACCCACTGCATGCCGCCCTGCATGACTGGATGTTCGATGCCAAACGTTTCGGTAAAGCGGGTTTTTAACACAGCCATGATCAGCTCCTCAGATCGGGTCCCATGCGAAAACGTCCGGACTACGATCCAGTCCCACAAAGCTCCCGCGCAAAGCGGGCATGCCGTGCCCGGCAATATGCTCCGGTGTCCAGCCAACATCGCTGTGGACGCT
>DPSI01000522.1 GCA_003527165.1 Pseudomonas sp. | reverse complement strand
CATGTCCTGTGCACCCCCGACCTGACCGCCCTGTTCGACATCCGGGTGTTCGTGGACACCCCCGCCGACATCCGCTTCATCCGCCGCCTGCTGCGCGACCAGGCCGAGCGCGGCCGGTCGGCGGATTCGGTCGTGGCGCAATATCTGGCCACGGTTCGTCCAGGCCACGAGCGCCTGACAGAACCGTCGCGCACCCACGCCGACTTCATCGTCGCCGACGCCACCGCCGCCGTGCGCCTGGAAGACCCCCAGGCCGTGGTGCGCCTGGCCGCGCCTGTCCTGGCCCATCCGCTGCTGCAGGCCCTGCTGGACGATTAACGCCAAAGATCCCTGATGCGGTGCATCGGCGGGACCGTGGTGACTGGCTGTTGGACTGCAGCGCTGGCGGCGAGGTCGCGGGCCTCCTGCGCCTCTGCCTCGCGTTTCATCGCCTTGATACGTGCAAGTCGACGGGGAACGAAAAAGGCCGCCTCCTTTCGGAAGCGGCCTCTGATCTTGCGGCTTTCGCCGGGGTCTTACCGACCGCCGGGAACGCGCGGCTTCGGCGCGGGCAGCAGGCCCTCGCGTTGAGCGCGCTTGCGAGCCAGCTTGCGGGCGCGACGGACGGCTTCGGCCTTTTGACGGGCGCGCTTTTCCGACGGCTTTTCGTAATGCACGTGGCGCTTCATTTCACGGAAGCTGCCTTCGCGCTGCATCTTCTTCTTGAGGGCTTTCAGCGCTTGATCGACGTTATTATCGCGAACGAAAATCTGTACCAGGTTGAACTCTCCTTTGGCCGCCCGCCGCGTCCTGTGAGGGAGACGGGCGAACAAAATAAAATCGTCTTCCGATGGCCGAGCCGTCGGATGAAGGCGCGCTGATACACGAGCCGCCCCTTCCTGTCCAGATCGTCGCGACCATTCTTCATGGCTCGAAACACCCGGCCTACCGGCGTATGATCGCGGCCATGACCGATGCGACAGACTGGGCCGAACGGACCGAACAGACCGTGCTGGACGCCGCCATCGCGCGTGCGCCGGCGCTGGGCTGGAACGCGCGTCTGGTGCGGGAGGCGTGCGAGGCCAGCGGACTTTCGTTGGGCGACGAAGAGTTGCTGCTGCCCAACGGCGCGCGCGATCTGGCCGCCCTGCTGTCGCGCCGCCACGATTCGCGCGCCTTGCTGGCCCTGTCGGCCATCGCGCCCAAGTCGTTGAAGATTCGCGAGCGAATCGCCCGCGCCGTGTCCGAGCGGATGGAGGCCGGCGCCGCCGACCTGGAGGCCACGCGCCGATGCGCCGCCTTCCTGGCCCTGCCCGTCAACGCCGACCTGGGGCTGAAGCTGGCGTGGGAAAGCGCGGACCACCTGTGGCGCTGGGCCGGGGACGAGGCGACGGACTGGAACCACTATTCGAAGCGGACCATCCTGTCGGGCATCCTGATCCCGGCCCTGACCATGCGCTGGTTCGACGGGCGCGAGGCGGCGGAAGCCTTCGTCGCGCGTCGGATCGAGAACGTCATGGCGTTCGAGAAGTGGAAGGCGGGCAAGGACTTCGATGCGCCGTTCCGCAAGGTGAGCGAGACGTTGAGCCGGATGCGGTATGGGGCAAAGACCTAAAGGTCTTCAGTCAAACTCGCCTTTGTGTCAGCCCGGTTATCGCGCAAAGCCCGATCGGATCCAGCCTGATAGCCCAAACTATAAGCAGCGCCATATGCAGCAACGACGCCCATGCAGGCGACAAATATGTGGGTTGCGATTTGTACTTTCGTCGGCGTGCGAGTTTCGCGTCCACGACGTTGCGACGAGGCCGCTGCTAACCAAAGGCTGATCGCAAATAGAACTGAGATCGAAATGACAAAGGTGGTGGTCATGACGTGAGCTGCATCAACATGTCTGCACCAGATCGCTGCTGAGCGTGATCCCAGCGATTGTCCCTTTGAGCAGCGTCCCGCCCTAACAGCCCCCCGAGATTCATCCCCGCGAGAATGAGGGCAATGACGCACCAAAGGACTGTCAGACTCAGAACCGGAAAACGGGGATGATGATTGATCGTAGAATGTGACATGGCTGACCGATGCCATAAGTTGTGAAAATCACAACCCCCGTCACATTCAATCGAGCACCCGATTCACATGCGCCATCTTGCGACCGGGGCGGGCCTCGGCCTTGCCGTAGAGGTGCAGCCGCTCGTCGGACTTGCCCGCCAAGGCACGCCACTGTTCGACCTCGTCGCCTAGCAGATTGGTCATTTCGATACGCGCGTGGGCGGCCGTCGGCCCCAGAGGCCAACCCGTCACGGCGCGGATATGCTGTTCAAACTGGTCGCAGACGCAGCCGTCCTGGGTCCAGTGGCCGGTGTTGTGGACGCGCGGGGCGATCTCGTTGACCAGAAGAACGTCGTCTCCGAGGTCGAACAGTTCGACGCCCAGCACCCCGACATAATCCAGCCCGTCCAGAATCGCCTCGGCGATGGCGCGGGCGCGGACCTGGGTCGTCTCGTCCACCGTCGCAGGGGCCAGGGTGGTGCGCAGGACGCCGCCCTCGTGCCGGTTCTCGCCCAGGGGATAGACCGCCATATGACCGTCCCAGTCACGGGCGGCGATGACCGACAGTTCGCGCACGAAGGTCGCCTTGGCCTCCAGGATCGCCGGGCGGCCGCCCAGGCTCTCCAGCGCAGCGGGCGCATCCTCGGTGGCGTGGATCCAGACCTGGCCCTTGCCGTCATAGCCCTCCCGGCGGGTCTTCAGCAGAGCCGGCACGCCCAGCGTCGCCAGGCCGAGGACCAGATCGTCCAGCGTATCGACCACGGCGAAGGCCACGGTCGGGGCGCCGACGGCGTTGAGGAAGGTCTTTTCGTCCACCCGGTCCTGCGACACGCGCAGCGCGGTCGGTCCCGGCGCGACCAGGGCGCCCGCTTCCGCCAGGCGTTCGATGGAATCGGCCGGCACGTTCTCGAACTCGAAGGTGACGACATCGGCAGCGCGGCCCAAGGCCGTCAGGGCGTCGGGATCGTCATAGGCGGCGACGATCTGACGCGCCGAAACGCGGCCCGCCGGGCTGTCGGCCTCGGGGTCCAGGATCACGACGTCGAACCCCAGGCGCGAGGCGGCCTGGCTCAGCATCCGGCCCAGCTGGCCTCCGCCGAGGATGCCGAGGGTCGAACCGGGGGGAAGCGGAAGGCTGGGCACTCAGTCCTCGACGGATTCTGCGACGGAGTCGGTCTGGGCGGCGCGGAAGGCGGTCAGCCGTTCGGCCAGGGCCGGATCCGACAACGCCAGGATCTGCGCGGCCAGGATGCCGGCGTTGGCGGCGCCCGCCTCGCCGATGGCCAGGGTCGCGACCGGCACGCCAGCCGGCATCTGCACGATAGAAAGCAGCGAATCGACACCGGAGAGCATCGAGGATTGCACCGGCACGCCCAGCACCGGCAGATGCGTCTTGGCCGCGCACATGCCCGGCAGATGCGCCGCGCCGCCCGCACCCGCGATGATCACCCGCAGCCCTCGCTCTTCCGCCTGTTCAGCGTACTGGAACAGCAGATCGGGCGTGCGGTGCGCGGACACCACGGTGACTTCATGCGGAATGCCGAGCTTTTCCAGCATCTCTGCGGTGTGGCTCAAGGTGGACCAGTCGGACTTGGAGCCCATGATCACGCCTACCAGTGCGGTCATCGTCGTGCCTCTCTTCGGCGCCCGCAGGCGCATCAGGAACAACGGCCGCGCTGATGACAGCGCGGCCGTGCAGGTACATGGCCGGAACCGGTCCGACCGAAGGCCGCGCAGTATATCGCAAGCCCAGACCAGCCGGCACCCACGCCGCACGTCTGGCAAAGCCAGGAATGGCCGCTACAGTTGCCCGAAGTCAATGACTGCTTGGATCAGATGTGCAGACTGCCAGTTCCGATGCACAGGAGACCGCCCATGACCCAGACCATGAAAGCCGCTGTGGCGCATGCCTACGGCGAACCGCTACGTATCGAGGAAGTGAAAGTCCCACTGCCCGGCCCCGGGCAAATCCTGGTGAAGGTCCAGGCATGCGGCGTCTGTCATACCGACCTGCACGCCGTGGAAGGCGACTGGCCCGTGCGCCCACCGCTGCCGTTCATTCCAGGGCATGAAGGCGTTGGCTATGTTGCCGCGGTGGGTGGCGGCGTCAGTCGCGTCAAGGAAGGCGATCGCGTCGGCGTGCCTTGGCTGTACAGCGCCTGCGGTTGCTGCGAGCACTGCCTGACCGGCTGGGAAACCCTCTGTACCGCGCAGCAGAACACCGGTTACTCGGTAAACGGCGGTTACGCCGAATACGTGCTGGCCGATCCGAACTATGTCGGCATCCTGCCAGAGCAGGTGGCCTTTGATGAGATCGCCCCGATCCTCTGTGCCGGCGTCACCGTGTACAAGGGCCTGAAGGTTACCAATGCGCGCCCCGGCCAATGGGTGGTGATTTCAGGCATTGGTGGGCTTGGCCATGTCGCCGTGCAGTACGCCAAGGCGATGGGCCTGCACGTGGCAGCGGTGGATGTCGATGACGCCAAGCTGGAATTGGCGCGCAAGCTCGGCGCCAGCCTGACGGTCAATGCCCGCCAAGAAGATCCGGTGGAAGTGATCCAGCGCGACATCGGCGGCGCCCACGGCGTGCTGGTCACCGCAGTGTCCAACAGCGCCTTCGGCCAAGCCATCGGCATGGCCCGACGGCACGGCACCGTCGCGCTGGTTGGCCTGCCGCCGGGTGATTTCCCGACGCCAATCTTCGATGTAGTGCTCAAGGCGATCAGTATCACCGGCTCCATCGTCGGTACCCGCGCGGATCTGCAGGAAGCGCTGGATTTCGCCGCCGAAGGGCTGGTGAAGGCGACCATCCACAGCGGCAAACTGGACGACATCAATCAAATATTCGACCAGATGCGCGCCGGCGCCATCGAAGGCCGGATCGTGCTGAACATCTAGCAAACGCCCGGACTCGCCTGTTGCCTTGGTGAGTCCGGGTTCGACCTCAGTCCTTCAGCAAGGCTCCACGCCCTGCCCCGCACCGGCTTCCAGCTTGCGCCAGAGCAACCGCACCGGTGCCTTGCGCACCAGCGCGCAGCGGTACAGCCGAATCTCTAGTGGCACTCGCCAGTGCTCGCCTCCGCAGACCACCAGCTCGCCACGCTCCAGCTCGGCGGTCACGCTGAGCCGCGGTACCCAAGCCAGACCGAGCCGTTGCATTGCCATGCTTTTCAGACTATCTGCCATGGCGGTTTCATACACCGTCGACGAACGCAGGCCTCGCTGGCGCAGCAGCAGATTCACCGACCGTCCCAGCGAGGCACCGGTGCTGTACGCCAGCAGCGGGACGGTCTGACCGCTGTCGGGATCGAACAGCGGCGCGCCGGCGGCATCCACCGCGCACACCGGGACGATTTCGGTACGGCCCAGCGACAAGGAGGGAAACAGCTCAGGATCCATCTGCAGCGCCGCATCCGGATCGTAGTAGGCGAGGATCAGGTCGCAAGTCCCTTCACGCAGGGAATGCACCGCCTCGCCAACGTTGGTTGCCACCAGCCGACTGTTCACCGGCACCCCATCCTGGCGCAGACGTGCCAGCCATTCGGGAAAGAAGCCCAGCGCCAGCGAATGCGCCGCGGCAATTTGCAGCACCTCGCCGCGCTGCCCCTCGAGATTGTGCAGGTAATGCACCACTTCGCCGACCTGGTCGACCATGTTGCGCGCCGTGACCAGAAACAGCTGCCCCGCCTCGGTCAGCTCGATTGGCGTGCGGGCGCGGTTCACCAAGGTCAGACCGAGGCTGTTTTCCAGACTGCGGATGCGCCGACTGAACGCCGGCTGGGTGAC
>DPSI01000524.1 GCA_003527165.1 Pseudomonas sp. | reverse complement strand
AGGCAGAGACCAGCCAGAAGGGTGAGCTTCCACTGGATAGACAGGCGAGTTAGGGAGGGCATAATCGCGTCCTATATTGTTATGCCCTAATAGATCGGCCAGATGTACGATCTCTTGAATACCCGTCGAAAAAAAACGCAGCTCAGCGAGCACCGAAGTGCTCCGCCTCGATGGCTTACTTGGACGCCTTCTGCGGACGCTGCCAGCCCTGAATAAGCGCTTGCCGCGCGCGGCCCAGCGCCAGGGTGCCGGCCGGCACATCGGCGGTGATCACCGAACCGGCGCCGGTGGTGGCGCCATCGCCAAGGATTACCGGAGCGACCAGCGAGCTGTTGGAACCGATGAACACGTCCTCGCCCATCACCGTCCGGAACTTGTTGGCACCGTCGTAATTGCAGGTGATGGTGCCGGCACCGATGTTGGTTCGCGCGCCGATCTGTGCGTCACCCAGGTAGGCCAGATGGCCGGCCTTGGCGCCCTCCCCCATGTGGCTGTTCTTCACCTCGACGAAATTGCCGACGTGCGCCTTGGCGCCCAGCACTGCACCGGGACGCAAGCGTGCGAATGGCCCGCAGTCGGCGCCCTCGCCCAGTTCGGCACCCTCCAGATGACTGCTGGCCTTGACCACCGCGCCACGGCGCAGCGTGCTGTTGCGGATCACGCAGTTGGGCCCGATCTCGACGCCGTCCTCGATGACCACCCGGCCTTCGATGATGACGTTCACGTCGATCAGCACATCGCGACCGACCGTGATCTCACCGCGCAGATCGAAACGAGCCGGATCGCGCAACGTCACACCCTGGGCCATCAGGCGGCGCGCAGCGCGTTGCTGGTAATGCCGCTCCAGCTCTGCCAGCTGTATGCGATCGTTGGCACCTTGCACTTCCATCGCATGCAACGGCTGCTCGGTGGCAACCACCAGACCGTCGGCCACGGCCATGGCGATGACGTCGGTCAGGTAGTACTCGCCCTGCGCATTGCTGTTGGAAAGTCGTCCCAGCCAATCGCCGAGCCGCTCACCCGGCACCGCAAGGATGCCGGTATTGCCTTCCGCTATCAGCCTCTGCTCGGCAGAAGCGTCCTTGTGTTCAATGATCGCCTGGACCATGCCCTGGTCATCGCGCACGATCCGGCCGTAGCCGGTTGGATCGTCCAGATTCACCGTGAGCAACGCCAGTTGCTGCGGCCCGACTTTTTCCAGCAAGCGCTCGAGTGTTGCAGCCTCGATCAACGGCACGTCGCCATACAGAATCAATACGCGCTCAGCCGTCAGTGCCGGGAGCGCCTGGGCAACCGCATGTCCGGTCCCCAACTGCTCGGCCTGCACGACGAAATTCAAATCATCTGCGGCCAACCGTTCGCGAACCTGCTCGGCACCATGACCGATCACTACATGGATCGCCTGCGGTTCGAGGCTACGAGCGGTTTCTATGACGTGCCCCAACATGGACTGTCCGGCGACCGGGTGAAGCACCTTGGGCAGAGCGGAACGCATGCGCGTGCCCTGGCCAGCAGCGAGAATGACGATATCGAGAGACATGGCAGATCCTGAACAATCGTGACCCGAGGGGCCAACGCGAAATCTTTTCGAAACGGAAAAGAAAAAGGGTAGCCAAGGCTACCCTTTAACTCGTGCGCGATGAAGCCGTTAGTGGATCAACCGCGACCGTACTTCTTGCGCATCGCCTCAATGGTCCGCAGCTGAGCGGCAGCCTCGGCCAGACGAGCAGCAGCGGAACCGTAGTCGAACTCCGCACCCTTCTCGTGCAGGGCTTTCTCGGCTGCTGTCACGGCAGCTTGCGCCGCCGCTTCGTCCAGATCCTTGGCGCGCGTAGCGGTATCGGCGAGCACCTTCACCATGTTCGGCTGGACTTCGATGAAGCCGCCGGAAATGTAGAAGATTTCCTCGCTGCCACCCTGCTTGATCACTCGCACCGGACCGGGCTTGAGATCGGTCAGCAGCGGGGCGTGGCCCGGCAGAATACCCAGGTCACCCAGGTGACCATGGGCGACAACCATTTCCACCAGCCCCGAGAACAGCTCTTCTTCCGCACTGACGATGTCACAGTGGACTGTCATAGCCATACTTATGCCTCGGTAATCAGCTCGCCCCTCGGCAGGTGCCGCCGGTCGAGCTTATTGGCGCCCGCAAGCGGGCGCGCCAGTTACAGTTTCTTGGCTTTCTCGATGGGCTCGTCGATGCCGCCAACCATGTAGAACGCCTGCTCCGGCAGGTGATCGTAGTCACCGGCGAGAATGCCAGCGAAGCCACGGATGGTCTCTTTCAGCGAGACGTACTTGCCTGGCGAACCGGTGAAGACTTCGGCCACGAAGAACGGCTGGGACAGGAAGCGCTGAATCTTACGAGCACGGGATACCAGCTGCTTGTCGGCTTCGGACAGTTCGTCCATGCCCAGAATCGCGATGATGTCCTTCAGTTCCTTGTAGCGCTGCAACACGTACTGAACGCCGCGAGCGGTGTCGTAGTGCTCTTGGCCGATCACGTTCGCATCCAGCTGGCGCGAAGTGGAATCGAGCGGATCTACCGCCGGGTAGATACCCAGGGAAGCGATGTCACGCGACAGAACCACGGTGGCGTCCAAGTGGGCGAAGGTGGTCGCCGGGGACGGGTCGGTCAAGTCGTCCGCAGGGACGTAGACGGCCTGAACGGAGGTGATCGAACCGCTCTTGGTGGAGGTGATGCGCTCCTGCAGAACGCCCATTTCCTCGGCCAGGGTCGGCTGATAACCCACCGCGGACGGCATACGACCCAGCAGCGCGGACACTTCGGTACCGGCCAGGGTGTAACGATAGATGTTGTCGACGAACAGCAGAACGTCCTTGCCTTCGTCGCGGAACTTCTCGGCCATGGTCAGGCCAGTCAGTGCCACACGCAGACGGTTTCCTGGTGGCTCGTTCATCTGGCCGTAAACCAGCGCAACCTTGTCCAGAACGTTGGAGTCCTTCATCTCGTGATAGAAGTCGTT
>DPSI01000361.1:18239-18566 GCA_003527165.1 Pseudomonas sp. | reverse complement strand
CCCAGGGCCAGTTTATGCGTCATGCACCAGCCTGGCTGACGGGCCGGATACAGGTGCAATTCGAGCTGATCCTGCAGGCGCAGCCCCTGACGGAGCACGCGGCGGTCCTGGTCGGTGTATTGCGCGCCGAAGCCGGTTGGAAACACCTGCTCGGCGGTCAGGCCGATCAGGGCGTCCGGATCGCTATGTCCGCAGCGCACGGCGAGCGTGCGGTTGGCCAGGCTGTAGCGGGCGTCCATGTCCTTGATGAAAAACACCACGTCCGGCAGGGCGTCGAGCAATGGCGCGATCAGATTCAGGCTGGCGAGCAGCGTGGGCAGATCCTCG
>DPSI01000361.1:17232-18081 GCA_003527165.1 Pseudomonas sp. | reverse complement strand
AGGCTGTGGCTCAGGCCCGTGTTTCACGCCGCTCGAGCGTGGGTTCGTCGTCGGGGAGCGCAATGAGCGTCCCGATTCGTGCCGGGCTGATCGGCTGGCGCGGTTTCAGCGGTGGCCAACCGAACAGGACGTCGCTCGCCGCGCCACAGATTCGGCCCTGACAGGCCCCCATGCCGCAGCGACTTTCAAGCTTGGCCTCGACCCAGCTGCTGTGGCCGGCCATTGCCGAGAAGGGGACATCTTCGCAGCGGCATACCAGCGTTTCGGGGGCAGCCAGGGTTTTCAACTGCTCGTTCAGCTGGAAGCTCCGCGCCAGCTGATCGGCGAAACCCTGCCAGCGTTGACGCTCAGCGAAGCGTGCCTTGGCCCGCTTGAGGTTTCCGATGGCGGCATGCCCGGCGATGCTGCCTTCGGCCAGTGCCAGTTCGCTGCCGCCGAAGCCGGTGCATTCACCGGCTGCAAAATGATCCGGCAGGCTCGTCGTCTGGTAGGCGTCGATTTGAATCGCTCGCCCGGTGAGCGCACAGCCCAATACCTGGCCGAGTTCGGTGTTGGGGATCAGGCCGAAGCCGCAGGCCAGTCGATCGCAGGCGATTTCCGAAACCTTTCCGTTGTGGCTCAAGCGCACCGCTTCCAGGCGACCGGTGCCCAGGGCCGCCAGCACATGAGTACCGCTGCGATAGCGGCTATCGCTCAGTTTCATCGCCTGCAGCGCTTTGCCCGGCCAGCTTGGCAGGCGCGCGGCGAAAGCGGCGAGTGCCTTCAGCGGCGCCTGTTCGGCAATGCGCAGGAGGCGGGCCCCGGCATGCTTGGCAGTGGCCGCGCAGGCCAGCAGCAGCGGGCCGCTAC
>DPSI01000361.1:8678-17137 GCA_003527165.1 Pseudomonas sp. | reverse complement strand
GCTACCGGCTATCACCAGGCGTTGATCGTTCACCGGCATGCCGCCCTTGATCAGCGCTTGCAGACCGCCCGCGCCGGTCACGCCGGGCAGTGTCCAGCCGGGGAAGGGCAGCAGCAGCTCGCGCGCGCCGGTGCACAGGATCAGCTTGTCGTAACCGACCAGATACCCCCGTAGTGCATCTTCGAGCAGCAACTGTTTGCCGCCGGGGGCCGCGACCACCCGCACACCGCAGTACAGCTCGATATTTGCGGCGTCCGCCAGCGCCTGCCGCCGCTGACGGGCGCTGGCTGGCAGCTCGACCATCGGTCCGTCACGCCAGATCTGTCCACCCGGGGCGGGGTTGTCGTCGAGTATCGCGATGCTCGCGCCACTGGGCGCGGCGGCGAGGGCGGCGGCCATCCCGGCAGGGCCGGCGCCGACGATGAGGATGTCGTAATGCGGCTTCATGAGCGGGTTGCCACGGTCATGCCGGCTGCACAGGGCGTCTGGCAGGCAAGGCGGCGCTGGCCGTCGATGGTCACCCGGCATTCCTGGCAGATACCCATGCCGCACAGCGGGGCACGGCGCTCCCCGGATACCGAGGTCCGGCTGCCGCCATCGCCGCCGAGGTACAGCGCTGCGGCTACCGTGGTGCCAGGGGCGACGTGCAGCACGTGGCCGTCGAGCGTGATTTCAATCATGGCCGGAGGCTCTCGTTGGCGTTGGCGTTGGCGAGCATCGAGGAGGCGTCTGACGAGCAGAAAAAGCGCGACGGGCTATAGGGCGCGATGGCCAACGCCGACGGCCTTCCCAGCAGCTGTGCGACCAGCAGCTCCGCCGTGCCGGGTGCCGTGGTGACGCCCAGCCCCTCATGGCCGACCGCCAGCCACAGGCCCGGCTGCCTCGGATGTGGGCCCACCAGCGGCAGGCCGTCCGGGCTCGCCGCGCGGAAGCCGGTCCAGCTGCGAATGGCGTTCAGCTGGGCTAGCCCCGGCATGTAGTCAACGGCGCGCTTGAGCATCCGCGCCAGCATCCAGCTATCGATTTCCGGATCGCAGGTACCAAACTGGCGTGAGGAGCCGATGAACAGCTGCCCGGTCGGACGCGGTTGGATGTTGCAGGCCACCGACGGGCCTTCGCTGTTGTGAGCGCTGGTGACATAGCCGAGTTCGACCGGGGTATGGCTGATCCTGCCAGGGTAGCGATCAGTGATCACCAAGTGGCCTTTCTTCGGCTGAATCGGCAGCTCCGGGCATAGCTCGGTCGCATGGATCCCGTTGGCCAGCACCACCGCCTGCGCCCGCAGCACGCGGCCATCGCTCAGCTCGACCTGTTGGCCCTGTACGCGCGTCACGCGCGCCGGCATCTGCACGATGCGCTTGCCACCCTGGGCGATCAGCCAGCGTGCCGCATTGGGCGCGTAGAGAATGCCGTCCCCGCTGACTTTCAGGGCGCCATGTAGGCCGCTGCGCACTTCCGGTTCGGCTGCTTTCAGCGCTGCGCAGCCGAGCAGCTCGCAGCTCAGGCCCTGTTCGGACAAGGCGTTCAGCTTGCTTTCCGCCACCGCCATCTCGTCGTCGCTAGCGGCAAGCCAGAGCGTGCCGTTGTTGCGATAGCCGCAGCGTTCGTCCATCAACCGGCCCAGCTCCCGCCAGCGTTGGATCGAATAGTCACTCAGCGCCAGCTCGGCCGGGTTGTCGTCCAGCGCCACCAGATGGCCCATACCGGCGGCCGTGGCGCCGCCGCGTTGGGCGTCGAGGAGCAGCACGTCGAGGCCGTTGGCGGCCAGTTCGTGAGCACAGGCCGCGCCAATGATACCGGCGCCAATGATGCTGACGTCCGCATTCACGCTCGAATGCCCCAGGCGAAGGGGTCGTCGTCCTCGATCAGCAGTGTGGCTTCGGCGCTCAGATGCGCGCGACCGCGGATCGTCGGCACGATGCGATCACCGTCCGGTTCGTAACTGGCGAGGAATTCACTGCCGATGACGCTAGCCTGCCGCCAGATCTCGCCGGGCTGCAACTTGCTGTCCGCCGCAAGACAGGCCAGCTTGGCGCTGGTGCCGGTGCCGCAGGGCGAGCGGTCATAGGCCTTGCCCGGGCACAGGACGAAGTTGCGGCTGTCGGCTCGCAGCGAAGCTGCTGCGCTCGATGGGGTGTCGTTAGGAGCAGGCTCAGCCTCCTCTTCGCTGGCGACGCTTGGCTGCGAGCCTTTCGGCTGTTCAGACTCGGCGAACAGCTCGATATGATCGACGTCGCCGCCGTCTTCGCCGCGTATGCCTTGGGCATCCAGGGCCTGGCGCACCGCCCAGGTGTAAGCGGTGAGCGCCTCGAGATTATCGCCTGCGATGCGCTGCCCATGCTCGGCCACGAGGAAAAACCAGTTACCGCCCCAGGCGATATCACCGGTCACGGTGCCATGCCCTGGCACTTCGACATCGACTGCCTTGCGGTAGCGATAGGCAGGCACGTTGCGCACGCTGACCGAGCGGTCCTCGTGCAGTGTTGCCTGCACGGTGCCTACCGGCGTTTCGATGCGGTGAGTCCCTGGCTGGATGCGCCCCAGATGCGCCAGCGAAACCACCAGCCCGATGGTGCCGTGGCCGCACATGCCCAGGTAGCCGCTGTTATTGAAAAAGATGACGCCGGCACAGGCCGTTGGGTCCACCGGCTCGCAAAGCAGGGCGCCGACCAGCACGTCGCTGCCGCGCGGTTCGAGCATGGTTGCGGCGCGCCAGTCATCGAAACGTTCGGCAAGTAGTTTACGGCGTTCGGCCATGCTGCCGGTTCCGAGCTGCGGGAAACCGTTAATCACCAACCGGGTCGGTTCGCCACCGGTGTGGCTGTCTAGAACCTGGATGCGCTTCATTGTCGCCTGCTTGTGCGAGGATGTGTGACAAGCATCCAACGGCTGCTTGCTTACGGCTTGAATGTTTTCGTCGGTGCGGATGACGAAATCGGCATAGTCCAGGCGGAAGCGTCCAAGCCTGCCCAGCGGTGGCCATGAGGCAGATGCTCGAACAACGCCTGGCAGACGCCGATGATGTGGCGCTCGATCAGCTCGGCACACAGTTCCGCATCGCCGCTGCGGACAGCGCATAAAATTTCGCGGTGCTCCAGGTCGGCGCCATGCTTGCCTTCATGAATACTCATTTGTACCCGCAGATAGCGTTCGACCTTGTCGTGGATCGAGCGGATCAGCTGCATCATGAACGGCCGCTCCGCCGGACCGTAAAGGCAGGCGTGGAAGGCCCAGTTCAGTTCGGCCCAGCGTGCCGCATTGTCTTCGTGGACGAACTCGGCGCAGATCGACTCGGCCTGGGCAAAGGTGGCGTCGGTCATGTTGGGTACGGCGAGGCGGATGATCTGGGTTTCCAGCAGCACCCGCACCTCGAATATCTGCGCCAGCTCCGGCTCGGTGAGCACGGTCACGAGCGCACCCTTGTTGCGCTGGAACGACACCAGGCCTTCGGCTTCCAGGCGTTTCAGAGCTTCGCGTACCGGGATTTTGCTGACATTGAACAGGCGCGCCACATCGTCCTGGCGCACTGGCTCGCCTTCCGCGAACTGACCGCTGATGATCGCTTCACGCAGGTGCTTGGCAATCACTTCGGAAGCCGAGGGCACGATTCCAAGATTCGGGGCGTTGAAGGATTTAAGGGGCACGGTCGCGCGCTCGGCAGAGGTGGATGCGCTTGAGGATATCGTATACGCCGATACGCTTCACGCTTTCCGACGAAGGATACGAAGCCTGTGTCCGTGCGATGCCGTGACCGTCAGAGCGGGCCGGCTCTGCTGAAGTCCCGCTCCAGCGCATTGATGCGTTGCCGCTCGCTACGGGCGAAAGCGAAGAAGGTTTGCGCCACGGGAGACAGGTATTTGCCGCGCGGATGCACGAGGCACCAACTGCGTATCAGTGGCAGCTCTTCGACCGGGAGCTCGTGAAGCTTGCCGCTTTCCAACTCGCGCAGCACGGCATGTCGGGGTAGCAGCGCCAGCCCCAGACCGGCCAACACGCCTTCGCGCTGGGCTTCCAGCGAGCCGAGTACCATGGTTTGCGGGAAATGCGCGCGCTTCTGGTTGCAATACTGCTCGGCAGCGCGTCGGGTACCTGAGCCGGGCTCGCGTATCAGCAGCGGCCAGGCCGTGAGGTCCTGCAGGCTTAGGTGCTGTTTCCGGCACAGTGGATGGCTGGGCGGGGCGACGGCGATGATGGCGTTGTCCAGAAAAGGCAGGAATTCCAGATCCATATCCGCTGGCACCTGGGAAATCAGTAGCAGGTCGTCGCGATTGGCGTTCAGCCGCTGGATCGCCTGGGCATGATTGACCACCACCAGTTGCAGGCTCACCTCGGGGTGCAGTTCACGAAACGAAGCGAACAGGTGTGGAACGAAATATTTTGCACTCGATTCGACCGCCAGCTTCAGCTGCCCCTGCAGCGAGCCCTGCAGTGTGGATAGCTGCATGTCGAGGCTTTCCAGTCTGCCGAAGATGTCCTCGCTGGTGCGTTTGAGTGCTTCGGCTGCGTCGGTGAGATAAAGCTTTTTGCCGGTGTACTCGAACAACGGCTGGCCAAGCAGTTCTTCCAACTGGCGAATCTGCAGGCTGACCGCTGGCTGCGTCAGCGCCATTTCCTCGGCGGCACGACTGTAGGAGTGGTTATCGCAGACCGCCCGAAATACGCGCAGCTGGCGCAATGTCATGCGCATCAAGGACTTTCTCATGATCACTCCGGTCAGGGCGTCGGCTCCTCGCCAACGGGTGGGGTCGTGAGTTAGATATAAGCCATACCTTATGCGTAGCCAAACTATTATTCATTTTCAGTAATTGATCCTCAACGGGTAGGGTAAAACCCATCGCCTGAAGCGGCGGTATACAGGGTCCTAGCTGGGCCGCTCTGCTCACTGATCCGAGGGATGACAGCGTGATCAAGAAGCTGCTGATCGCCAACCGCGGGGAGATCGCCGTCCGTATCGTGCGGGCCTGCGCCGAGATGGGCGTTCGCTCGGTAGCGGTATTCGCCGAGCCCGATCGCCACGCGCTACACGTCAAACGCGCCGACGAGGCCTATTTCATCGGCGAAGACCCGCTGGCTGGCTACCTGAACCCACGCAAACTGGTGAATCTGGCCGTGGAGACCGGCTGCGATGCCTTGCATCCGGGCTACGGTTTCCTGTCCGAGAACGCCGAGCTGGCGGAGATCTGCGCCGAGCGCGGAATCAAGTTCGTCGGCCCCAGCGCCGAAGTCATTCGCCGCATGGGCGACAAAACCGAGGCGCGGCGCAGCATGATCAAGGCCGGCGTGCCGGTTACACACGGCACCGAAGGCAACGTGGCCGATGTTCGGGAAGCGCTGGCCGAGGCCGAACGCATCGGCTATCCGGTGATGCTCAAGGCGACATCCGGTGGCGGCGGTCGTGGCATTCGCCGCTGCAACTCGCGAGAAGAACTCGAACAGGCCTATCCACGGGTGATCTCCGAGGCGACCAAGGCCTTCGGTTCGGCTGACGTGTTCCTGGAAAAGTGCATCGTCGAGCCCAAGCACATCGAGGCGCAGGTGCTGGCCGATTCGTTCGGCAATACCGTGCATCTGTTCGAGCGCGATTGCTCGATCCAGCGGCGCAATCAGAAACTCATCGAGATCGCCCCCAGCCCGCAGCTGACCCCGGAGCAGCGCGCCTACATCGGCGACCTGGCGGTGCGCGCAGCCAGAGCGGTGGGCTATGAGAACGCCGGCACCGTGGAGTTCCTGCTCGCCGAGGGCCAGGTGTACTTCATGGAAATGAACACTCGGGTGCAGGTGGAGCACACCATCACCGAGGAAATCACCGGCATCGACATCGTGCGCGAGCAGATCCGCATCGCTTCGGGCCAGCCGCTGTCGGTCAAGCAGGAAGACATCCAGTATCGCGGCTTCGCCCTGCAGTTCCGCATCAACGCCGAGGAGCCGCGCAATAACTTCCTGCCCTGCTTCGGCAAGATCACCCGTTACTACGCCCCCGGTGGGCCGGGCGTGCGCACCGACACGGCGATCTACACCGGCTACACCATCCCGCCGTACTACGACTCCATGTGCTTGAAGCTGATCGTCTGGGCACTGACCTGGGAGGAGGCGCTGGCGCGCGGCTCACGGGCACTGGACGACATGCGCGTGCAGGGCGTGAAAACCACCGCCAGCTATTACCAGAAGATTCTCGAAAACCCGGATTTTCGCAGCGGACAGTTCAACACCAGCTTCGTCGACAACCATCCGGAACTGCTGAACTACTCGATCAAACGCAAGCCGGGCGAACTGGCCCTGGCCATCGCCGCCGCCATCGCCGCTCACGCGGGTTTATAAGGCCGCAGGCCTCAGGTCCCAGGCTGCAGGCCGCCCGAACTCGCCTGCAGCTTGTAGCCTGCAGCCCTAAGGAGAAAGAACATGAACACAAAAAAAATCACCGTTACCGACACCATCCTGCGAGACGCCCATCAGTCGCTGATCGCCACCCGCATGCGCCTGGAGGACATGCTGCCGATCTGCGACAAGCTTGACCGGGTCGGCTATTGGTCGCTGGAGGTCTGGGGCGGCGCGACCTTCGATGCCTGCGTGCGCTTTCTCAAGGAAGATCCTTGGCAGCGCCTGCGCCAGCTCAAGGCTGCGCTGCCCAATACCCGCCTGCAGATGCTGCTGCGCGGGCAGAACCTGCTCGGCTATCGCCACTACAGCGATGACGTGGTGGAGGCATTCTGTGCCCGCGCGGCGGAAAACGGCATCGACGTGTTCCGCATCTTCGATGCGATGAACGACGTGCGGAACCTGGAAACCGCCGTCCGCGCGGTGAAGCAGACCGGCAAGCACGCCCAGGGCACCCTCTGCTATACCACCAGCCCGGTGCACACCACCGAACTGTTCGTTGAACAGGCGCGGGCGATGCGCGACATGGGCGTCGATTCGATCGCCATCAAGGACATGGCGGGCCTGCTGACTCCGTTCGCCACCGGCGATCTGGTCCGTGCGCTGAAGGCCGAGATCGATCTGCCGGTGTTCATCCACTCCCATGACACCGCCGGTGTGGCCAGCATGTGCCAGCTCAAGGCCATCGAAAACGGCGCCGACCATATCGATACCGCGATTTCCAGCTTCGCCTGGGGCACCAGCCATCCGGGCACCGAATCGATGGTTGCTGCCTTGCGCGGCACGCCCTACGACACCGGGCTCGATCTGGAGTTGATCCAGGAGATCGGCCTGTACTTCTATGGGGTGCGCAAGAAGTACCACCAGTTCGAAAGCGAATTCACCGGCGTCGATACCCGTGTGCAGGTCAATCAGGTGCCCGGCGGGATGATTTCCAACCTGGCCAATCAGCTCAAGGAACAGGGCGCGCTCAACCGCATGGACGAAGTGCTGGCCGAGATCCCGCGCGTGCGCAAGGACCTCGGCTACCCGCCGCTGGTGACGCCGACCTCGCAGATCGTCGGCACCCAGGCGTTTTTCAACGTGCTCGCCGGCGAGCGCTACAAGACCATCACCAATGAGGTGAAACTCTACCTGCAAGGCCGTTACGGCAAGGCGCCGGGCACCATCGACGCCAAACTGCAGCGCCAGGCCATCGGTGGCGAAGAGATCATCGAGGTGCGCCCGGCCGACCTGATCAAGCCGGAGCTGGACAAGCTGCGCCAGGAAATCGGTGCCCTGGCCCATAGCGAAGAGGATGTGCTGACCTACGCCATGTTCCCCGATATCGGCCGCAAGTTTCTCGAGGAGCGCGAGGCGGGCACGCTGCAACCGGAAGTGTTGCTGCCGATTCCGGACGGCAGCGCGGTGAGTGCGGCGGGCGGGCAGGGCGTGCCGACCGAGTTTGTTATCGACGTGCACGGCGAGACCTACCGCGTCGACATCACTGGTGTCGGCGTTAAGGGCGAAGGCAAGCGGCACTTCTTCCTATCCATCGACGGCATGCCGGAGGAAGTGGTGTTCGAGCCTTTGAACAACTTCGTCGGCGGTAGCGGCAGCGGTCAGCGCAAGCAGGCCAATGGGCCGGGCGACGTCAGCACCAGCATGCCGGGCAACGTGGTGGATGTATTGGTCAAGGCCGGCGACGTGGTCAAGGCTGGGCAGGCGGTGCTGATCAGCGAAGCGATGAAGATGGAAACCGAGATTCAGGCGCCCATCGCCGGTACGGTGAAGGCGGTTCATGTGGCCAAGGGGGATCGGGTAACCCCAGGCGATCTGCTGATCGAGATCGAGGCCTGACAGATGTCCTTGGGAGTCGAAAGGCTCCTTTTTTTGCCCGGCTTTCGTTGCCCGGGGCGCACCTGCGCAGCCGGGCGTGATTCGCGCTTCTGAGCGGACGTCCATCGAGATGACCCGATGGAGCCCAAGGCCCATGCGAGCACTGCTCGAATCAGGTCGGCAACTCGCTGATAGGCGTGGCGGCCCTGGACAAACTGTTACAGCGCATCGGCTGGACTATCTTCTGGGGGCGAATCGATACCTGA
>DPSI01000361.1:0-8566 GCA_003527165.1 Pseudomonas sp. | reverse complement strand
CTGGACAAACTGTTGCAGCGCATCGGCTGGTCTATCTTCTGGGGGCGCATCGATACCTGATTCATCAAACCGGGGCAGTCTTCCGGTCTTCGTTAGGGTCTGTCACATTTTTGTGGGTGTCCGGCCTGAAGCGTGCAACGTCGTACCTAACCAACCATAGAGAGATCGCGTTATGAGTCTCGAAGACAAGACGACCGAAACGGCGCAGGAGGCGCTCGATAACCTGATCGCGGGGGTCATTCAGTTCCGCGAAGAGATCTATCCCCAGCAGCGCGAACTGTTCAGCAAACTGGCCAACGAGCAGACGCCGCGCGCGATGTTCATCACCTGCGCGGACTCGCGCATCCTGCCGGAGCTGATCACCCAGAGTTCGCCGGGGGATCTGTTCGTTACCCGCAACGTCGGTAATATCGTGCCGCCTTACGGGATCATGAACGGCGGCGTGTCGACCGCCATCGAGTTCGCCGTGATGGCGCTCGGGGTCCATCACATCATCGTCTGCGGCCACTCCGATTGTGGCGCGATGAAGGCGGTGCTGAACCCGGCCAGCCTGGCGGGAATGCCAACCGTGAGGAGCTGGCTGCGCCATGCCGAGGTGGCTCGGACAGTGGTGGAAGAGAATTGCGGCTGCGCCGATCACAACACCCTCGGCGTCCTCACCGAGGAAAACGTGTTGGCCCAACTCGACCACCTGCGCACTCACCCCTCGGTGGCGGCGCGGCTGGCCAGCGGCCAGCTGTTCATTCACGGTTGGGTGTACAACATCGGCACCAGTGAAATTCGCGCCTACGATGCGGCGCGAGGCGAGTTCCGCCTGATCGGCGACGGCCCACTGCCCATGGCCACGCCCAAATCGCGCTACGTTTGATGGCTGACGAAGCAAGGCGCCGTCATGGCGCCTTGCGATCACGGATCAGGTAGCAGAGATCGGGGGTCTTGCTGCAGCCGGCATATCCTTCGCCGATCACCTCGTTCAGGGCTTCCTGCAAGCGAGCCACCGCTTCTTCAGGGGTGTCCTTGTGCAGTGCCAGATAAAGATCGGTCGGTTGGAAGCTCAACACCGCCTGCAAGTCTTCCGCACCGTGTTGCTTGGCGTGGTAGCGCCAGACTGGGTCGGCTGTCGCCCAAAGATCGATACGGCCGCTGAGCAATTTGCGCAGATTCTCCTCCTCGCTCAGGCTGTCGATCGGCTGTAAGCCCTGGCCTGTCAGAAGCTGGCAGACACCGCTGCTTTTCTGAGCGCCAATCGCGTAATCCTTGGCTTGCCTCAGATCCGTAAGGGTAATTCCCTTACCCGGCGCAGCGAGCAGAACGCTTTCATAACGCGCGAGCGGACCCACCCACTTGAACTGCGATTGGTTCTGCTGCGTGCGTGCGACCGAAAACAGGCCGTGGCCGGTGTCGCTGAGTGTCTGGGTGTAGATGCGGTCCCAGGGCGAACGCAGTGTCAGGCTGTAATTGATTCCGGCGCGTTTGAAGATTTCCCGCACGGTGTCGGTGCCGATGCCTTGCACTTCGTCGCCCCGGGCAAAGTTCTTGTGGTTCGGCCCCATGTTGAATGGCGGGAAATTATCGGTCTGCAGGATGATCCGGTAGTGGTTCGGCAGCTCGGCATCCGCAACGCCGGTAACTAGCAAAGCACAGAACAATAGAATGACTTTCTGGGATAGGCCCATGATATCCGCTTCCTTGACGCTGTTTTTATTGTTGGCTTGTCAAGGGTAGTCGCGCAGGGTCTTCGTTGCTAGCGCCAAGGCGCGCCGGCGTGAACCCGCATCGGTTCTTATCGACAGCCGTCACGGCAATGTTCTGGCGAAGTACGAAACTTGCGTTTCGTTTGGCGTACAGGCTGGCGGGTGACGGGTGCGCCCCGCTGAAAATCAGCGCACTCGTTTAGAGCAGGTTCGTTGTTTCGGTGCTACTTGTGCAGCACGAATTGGCCGGTGAAGCGCACGGCGTCGCGGCCGTCAGCGGAGAGGATTCGGCTGTTGAGCGTGAGACGCGAGCGGCCTCGGCGGCGATAGATGGTTTCGAAGCGATTCCAGGCCTCGTCGCTCGGCGCCGAGCAGATGGCGATGGCATCGTCTACCACTGGCAGCGGGTAGTCGATCTGGCCCTCGTGAATGACGATGTGCCCGTCTTCGATCCCGGCCTCCCGCAAGCGCAGGTGCAACCAACCCCAGCCCGCCAGCACCGAGGCGCAATACAGGCTGCCACCGAACATGCTGCTCTTGTGGTTGATGTTCGCTTGCAGCGGGACCCTCAGGCGCAACTCATGGTTTTCCCATTGCTCGACTCGCAGGCCCATCGCCCGGGTCAGTGGAATGTCGTGGTGCAGGATGGCTTCCAGGTAGCGGCTATCGCGGCTCATGCCGGGTGGATTCCTAAACGTTTGCGGATACAGGCAGACGCCAAGCATGACTGCTGAGTCACGAGATTGCCAGTTTCCACGCGCGCTTTTTGCCCGTTTCCAGGCGTCACTCGACGGCTGAACGGCTCGCTTCAGCGAGCGGAGGTTTTCTGCTGGTAGGCGCAATAGCCGGGGCGTGGACCGACCCTGGGATGGTTGCGGCAGGTATCCGGGCGCTTGGCATAGACCGTGCACAAGCGTGTCTTGCGATCGAGGTAGAGGCAGTCACCGTTGGCCAGTCGCGTGAGGGTGAAAATGCCCTGCTTCTGATTGAAGTGTTCGACGATGCCGGCTTTGCTCAGGCGCTTGGCGACGTTTTTCGCTGGCTCGTCACGCTCGAAGGGGTCGACCACTTCCAGGCGGATCAGGTCATCGATCCGCACTTCGACCGGTAGCGTGCAGCAGGTGGCGTGGCAATCGCGACACAGCCCGTTGCTGTAGCGCGCCCAGGTCTCCAGGCGGTCGGGGTCGGCGGTGGCGATCAATCGTGTTTTCACGGCGGCGATACCGGTAATGGCGGCGCGCGATCATAACGACCCGGGGTGGAATTTCCAGTGAATCCGACGAGTCGAACGCCGGACAGGCGGTCGCGCAGATTCAGCTGAAACCTGCAAACCTGTCTGCATTGCCGTTTGCCGAGGTGGCCCGGCGCCGCCATGAACCCCTCATTTCTTTCTTTACAGCTGCACGAGGTCTGTCCATGACGCAAGAAACGACTGCTCCCAATGCCGATGAGGTCGCGGCTTTTCGTGACAACGTGGTCAGCAAGCTGACCTACTCGATCGGCAAGGACCCCGAGCATGCCTCCGACCATGACTGGTTCGAGGCGGTGGCGCTGGCCACTCGTGACCGCATGATCGACCAATGGATGGACCGCACCCGACAGGGTTATCGCGAGGGCAAGAAGCGGGTCTATTACCTCTCGCTGGAATTTCTCATCGGCCGTTTGCTCACCGACAGCCTGAGCAACCTGGGCCTACTCGACGTGGCCCGCGAGGCGCTGGCGGGCGTTGATGTCGACTTCGAGCGCATCCGTGTGCTCGAGCCGGATGCGGCACTGGGCAACGGCGGCCTGGGTCGGCTAGCGGCCTGCTTCATGGAAAGCATGGCGACCCTCGGCGTCGCCGCCCATGGCTACGGGATTCGTTACGACCACGGCCTGTTCCGCCAGGCCATCGTTGATGGCTGGCAGCACGAGCAGACAGAGACCTGGCTGAACTTCGGCAATCCCTGGGAATTCGAGCGCCCCGAAGTCAGCTACCTGATCGGTTTCGGCGGCAGCGTGACGGCGATGCCATCCGCTGCGGGCAGCACGGAGCTGCCCAAGCACTTCTGGCATTGGGCCGAGGGGGTTCGCGCCATCGCCTACGACACGCCAGTGGTGGGTTGGCGTGGCGCCAGCGTTAATACCTTGCGGCTGTGGCGCGCCCGTGCCGAGGCGGATTTCCATCTGGAGCGCTTCAACGCCGGCGACCACATCGGTGCGGTCGCCGAAGAAGCGCGCGCCGAAAGCATCTCTCGGGTGCTGTATCCGGCCGATAGCACCGAAGCGGGGCAGGAGCTGCGCTTGCGCCAGGAATACTTCTTCGTCGCGGCATCCCTGCAGGACCTGCTGCGCCGGCACCTGGATCAGCGCGGTACGCTGATGAACCTGCCCGAGTTCGCCGCCATCCAGCTCAACGACACGCACCCGGCCATTGCTGTCGCCGAGTTGATGCGCTTGCTGGTGGACGTGCATGAAGTGCCGTGGCGCAAGGCCTGGGAGCTGACGGTCGGCACGCTGTCCTACACCAACCACACGCTGCTGCCCGAGGCGCTGGAAACCTGGCCGGTGGGGTTGATGGAGCGCCTGCTGCCGCGGCACATGCAGATCATCTACCTGATCAATGCCGAGCACCTCGATGCCTTGCGTGAACGCGGCATTCACGACCTCGACCTGCTGCGCTCGGTCTCGCTGATCGAGGAAGGTCACGGCCGTCGCGTGCGCATGGGCAACCTGGCATTCCTCGGCTCGCACTGCGTTAATGGCGTGTCGGCGCTGCACACCGGGCTGATGCGCGAGACGGTGTTTACCGACCTGCATTCGTTGTATCCCGAGCGGATCAGCAACAAGACCAACGGCATCACCTTCCGCCGCTGGCTGTACCAGTCCAACCCGCAGCTGACCCGGTTGCTGGTTGATCATGTCGGTGATGAATTGCTCGATGCACCGGAATCCATGCTGCGCCAATTGGAGCCTTTCGCCGATCAGCCGGGTTTCCGTGCGCGCTTCGCCGCTCAGCGGCTGAGCAACAAGCAATTGCTGGCGCGCATGATTCAGGAGCGGCTGGGCATCTGCATCGACCCCAACGCCATGTTCGACGTGCACGTCAAACGCATCCACGAATACAAGCGTCAACTGCTCAACCTGCTGCATACCGTGGCGTTGTATCAGGCGATCCGCTCCGACCCGGGCGGCAGCTGGGTGCCGCGCGTGAAGATCTTCGCCGGCAAGGCGGCCGCCAGTTATCACACGGCGAAACTGATCATCAAACTGACCAACGACATCGCGCGCACCATCAACGATGACCCGACGGTGCGGGGCTTGCTGAAGGTGGTCTTCCTGCCCAATTACAACGTCAGCCTGGCCGAGCGCATCATCCCGGCCGCCGACCTGTCCGAGCAGATTTCCACGGCCGGCCTCGAGGCGTCGGGGACCAGCAACATGAAGTTCGCCCTCAACGGCGCGCTGACCATCGGCACGCTGGACGGCGCCAACGTCGAAATGTGCGAGCAGATCGGCGCCGAGCATATGTTCATCTTCGGCATGACCGCCCAGGAGGTCGAGGCACGCAAGCAGGCGAACGAATACAACGCCGAAGCCGCCATCATCGAATCTCCACGGCTCAATGAAGTGCTGATGGCGATCCGCAACGGCGCCTTCTCGGCAGATGATCCGGGTCGCTACACGGCGTTGATCGATAGTCTCAAATGGCACGACACCTTCATGGTCTGCGCCGACTTCGAGGCCTACTGGCAGGCACAGCTGGAGGTCGAGGCCCGCTGGCGCGATGCCGATAGCTGGTGGCGCTCGGCAGTGCTGAATACCGCCCGTACCGGCTGGTTCTCCTCGGACCGGACCATACGCGAGTACGCCGAGGACATCTGGAAAGTGCTCTGAGGGCAACGAGCCAATCGCTCTGCGGCTCCCCGATGGGGCCTGTGGGCGGTTGGCTCGATTATCGAGCAGTCGCCTGCCAGAGCGGCTGAACGAAGAAGGCTGCAGGCACTTTGCCGCTTCGCTGAACTCTGCGGCCTGTCGGCAGGTCTGAGGGAGGGTTAGTTTCCCCTTGGCCTGCTAAACTGCGCGGGTTTTTCCATCCTCCGGAGCCATTCCATGTCACGCGTAACCCTGAGTCGCTACCTGATCGAGCAGACCCGCAGCAACAATACCCCTGCGGACCTGCGTTTCCTTATCGAGGTAGTGGCCCGAGCGTGCAAGGAGATCAGTCACGCCGTGTCCAAGGGTGCGCTGGGCGGCGTTCTCGGGGCGACCGAAACCGAGAACATCCAGGGCGAAGTGCAGAAGAAGCTCGATGTCCTGTCCAACGAAATCTTGCTCGAAGCCAACGAGTGGGGCGGCCATCTGGCCGGCATGGCCTCGGAAGAAATGGACAACGCCTACCAGATCCCCGGTAAATACCCGAAAGGCGCCTACCTGCTGGTCTTCGATCCGCTGGACGGCTCCAGCAACATCGACGTCAACGTGTCGGTCGGCACCATCTTCTCGGTGCTGCGTTGCCCGGGTGAGTGCTTTACCCAGAACGATGCGCTCGGCGAAGAAGCCTTCCTCCAGCCGGGCACCAAGCAGGTGGCGGCCGGCTACGCGATCTACGGACCGCAGACCATGCTGATCCTGACGCTGGGCAACGGTGTCATGGGCTTTACCTTGGACCGTGAGCTGGGCAGCTTCGTCCTGACGCACGAAAACCTGCGTGTGCCCGAGTCGACGGCCGAATTCGCCATCAACATGTCCAACCAGCGTCACTGGGAGCAGCCGGTGCAGCGCTACGTCAGCGAACTGCTGGCCGGCGCCGAAGGCCCGCTGGGCAAGAACTACAACATGCGCTGGATCGCCTCGATGGTGGCCGACGTGCATCGCATCCTGACCCGTGGCGGCATCTTCATGTACCCACGCGATTCACGGGAGCCTGAAAAACCTGGAAAATTGCGCCTGATGTACGAAGCCAATCCGATGTCCTTCATCATCGAACAGGCTGGCGGCGCGGCCACCACCGGCACTCAGCGCATCCTCGATATCCAGCCCGGCTCTCTGCATCAGCGCGTGCCGGTGTTTCTGGGTTCCAAGGAAGAAGTCGAACGCGCCACCGGCTACCACCAGGACTGACGGCATGGCCACGCCTTCGCAGGTGCTGAACTGGTGGTTCGGCGAGGGCGCGACGGCCAACGAAATAGCCGGCGAAAAGAGCCGCCTCTGGTTCGGTTACACACCTGAGCAGGACGCCGAAACCCGACAGCGCTTCGGTGACCTCACCGAAAAAGCACTCGCCGGCGAGCTGGATGAATGGGCCGAGTCGCCGCAAGGCTGGCTCGCACTGGTGCTGCTACTCGATCAGCTTCCCCGCATGATCCACCGTGGCACGCCGAAGGCATTTGCCGGCGATGAGCGCGCGCTTCAGCTCGTTCGCGACGGCATGGCCCACGGCGGAGACGTTCTGCTGCCGCCAATCCAGCGGGTGTTCATCTACCTCGTGCTCGAGCATGTAGAAAACCTCAGCGTGCAGGACCAGGCCGTGGCGCAATTCGAATTGCTTCAGGCTATCGCCGGAGCCGATGAGCAAAAGCTCTTTGCAGATTTTCTCGACTTCGCCGAACGTCATCGGCGCGTCATTGCTCGTTTCGGCCGGTTTCCCCATCGCAACGAGGCGCTGGGGCGGGCCTCCAGCGAGGCCGAATGGGCTTTTCTCGCCGAGCCCGGCTCACGCTTCTAGCCGCGAGAGGAACCTTCCCGAGCGGCTCGCTTCCTAAGCTCATGTCCACAAGGCGCGGCCAAGCAAGGCCGGCTGCCGACCACCCAAAGGAATCTGCCATGTCGTTGCGCCACGTATTTCTGATCGGCACTGTCGCGCTGCTCGCCGCATGCAGCCCGGTGACTCAGGAAAATTTCGCCAAACTCCAGGCCGGCATGCCCCGTGCCGAGGTCGAGGAATTGCTCGGCAAGCCAGGCGAATGTGCCGGCGCGCTGGGCATGTCCAGTTGCACCTGGGGTCAAAAGAACCGGTTCATCAGCATTCAGTTCGCTGGCGACAAAGTGATGATGTTCTCTGGTCAAGGTTTGAAATAAGGAGATCGCATGCGTTCGTTTATCACGCTGCTCTTTGCGCTGTTGATCGCTGGCTGCGCAGGCTCCGGTTCTACGGTCGAGGGGCCGGTTACCGCTGGGCAAGTGGACCTGGAACGCTACCAGGGGACCTGGTACGAGCTGGCGCGGCTGCCCATGTTCTTCCAGCGCAACTGCGTGCGTTCGCAGGCGAACTATCGTTTGCAGGAGAATGGCAGCGTGGCGGTGACCAATCGCTGCGAAACCAAAGATGGCGAATGGCAACAGGCTCAGGGCGAGGCGGTGCCTCAGCAGGCGGGGCAGACCGACAAGCTCTGGGTTCGCTTCGATAACGGCTTCAGCAGTCTCTTTCCAGGGCTGACCAAGGGCCACTATTGGATTCTTTATCTCGACAACGGCTACAACGTGGCGCTGGTGGGCAGTCCGAATCGCGACTACCTCTGGCTGCTGTCGAGAACGGAAGAAGTCGACACGACCACAGGCGACAAGCTACTCGCCGAAGCCCGTAATCGCGGCTACGACGTCAGCAAGCTAATCTGGCGCGGCGAGTCGCCCTGAAGTAGATCGGCTGAGCCAAGCCTGCTGGGTGGCGTATCCCGGGGCGCCCACTTCTCAAGGAGAGCGCTGCGGTTATTCCCAGTTCAGCCGAGCCAACAGCCATTCGCCGTCCTCTAGCCACCACTCGAGCCTGACGTGGTAGTGGCCGACGCGCTGTGGCAGCCAGCGCTCGGCACCGGTCAGCGCCACCTGAGCCTCGCTGTATCCCTTGTCCGGGTAGGTTGGGTCGATCCAGCTCTGGCGGTTCAGCGCGATCA
>DPSI01000360.1:6135-8518 GCA_003527165.1 Pseudomonas sp. | reverse complement strand
TTCCGTCGCATGAGCGTCGCTTCTGCAAAGCCCTGGTTCGTCTATCTGGTGCGGGCCGCCAACGGCTCGCTGTACTGCGGGATCAGTGACGATGCACAGCGCCGATTCGCTGCGCATCAGAGCGGGCGAGGGGCACGCTTCTTTCATTCGAGCCCGGCGGTAGCGTTGGTCTATGTCGAAACATGCGAGAGCAAGGGGGATGCACTGCGTCGCGAGCGTGCGATCAAGCAAATGAAGAAGCCTGCCAAGGAGGCGCTGGTTTCGGCGCAGTGCGCAGCGATCCGCTGAATATCCAGGCAATCAGCTGAACGGGTAGGCTGCCCCCTCGGCCGCGAGTAAGCTGCGGTCTACCTAACAAGACTGGCGGAGCCTGCAATGCACGAGATCATTCTGCACCACTATCCCACTTCTCCCTTCGCCGAAAAGGCGCGCCTGATGCTGGGTTTCAAGCAGCTCTCCTGGCGCTCGGTGGCGATCCCTCCCATCATGCCCAAACCGGATCTCACCGCGCTGACCGGCGGTTACCGGCGTACCCCGGTGCTGCAGGTCGGTGCCGATGTATATTGCGATACCGCGCTGATGGCCCGTCGCCTCGAGGCCGAGAAAAGCACGCCTGCGCTGTTTCCGGAGGGCCAGGAGTTCGTCGCCGCGACCTTGGCGCAGTGGGCCGATTCGGTGCTGTTCCTGCACGCGGTGAGTCTGGTGTTCCAGCCGGAGTCCATGGCGTTGCGTTTTGCGCAGGCACCCAAGGAATTCGTGCAAGTGTTCAGCAAGGATCGCGCGCAGTTGTTCAGTAGCGGTTCGGTATCACGCGTTCCGCTGGAACAGGCCAGGAGCCACTGGCCAGTCCTGATGGCCCGCCTGCAACAGCAGCTCGCGCGCGAGCGTGGCGAATTCCTGCTGGGTAGCGCGCCTTGTATCGCCGATTTCGCCGTTGCGCATTGCCTGTGGTTCCTCAAGGCCACGCCGGTCACCGCGCCGCTGGTCGAGGATTATCCGCAAGTCGCCACCTGGCTGAGCAAGATTCTGGCCGTCGGGCATGGCTCGCATAGCGAACTGTCTGCCGAAGAGGCGGTGAAGCGTGCGCGCGAGGCCACGCCGGCTCCGTTGCCAGACGAGGCCTTCTTCGAGCCCAACGGCTTTCAGGCGGGCCAGCAGGTGACCATCGCCGCCGTCGACTATGGCACCGAGCCAGTGGCGGGTGAGCTGGTATTCGCCGGTGTCGAGGAATTGATCCTGTGCCGTGAAGACCAGCGTGCCGGCGTGGTACACGTGCATTTCCCGCGTATCGGCTATCGCATCGAGGCGCTTTGATGCGCAGCGCCCGCGGATCAGTTGCAGGTCCGCGGGTCGCTTGATGGCTGTTACAGGGCGATGAACAGCAGCGTGACACCCAGCAGAAGCCGATAGATCACGAACGGCAACATGCCCAGCGCATCGAGGGCCTTGAGAAACAGCTTGATGCAGAGGAAGGCGGCGACGAAGGACAGGGCGGCGCCGATGAAAATGTCGTTCCACTGCGCGTCTTCCCCTGACTGGACCAGCTCGACAGCCTTCAGCCCGCCCGCCGCCAGAATCAGCGGTATCGACAGCAGAAACGAAAAGCGTGCGGCGGTCTGCCGGGTAAAACCGAGCAGCAGGGCGGCGGTCATGGTAATGCCCGAGCGGGACGTGCCGGGGATCAGTGCGAGGGCCTGGGCGAAGCCGATGACCAGTGCGCTTTTCCAGGTCAACTGATCCATTTCGGCGACCCGCCGGCCCTTGACGTCCGCATACCACAGGAGCAGGCCGAAGATCAGGGTGGTGGCGGCAATGAACAGCATCGATCGGGTGTACTGCTCGATGTAGTCCTCGAGCAGCAGCCCGATGATCGCTGCCGGCAGCGTACCGATGATGATCGCCCAGCCCAGTCGGCTTTCAGCGCTGACCTGTCGTTTGAACACGTGAGCCAGCCAGCCGCGACTGGTGGCGATCACTTCATGGCGGAAGCAGATCAGCACGGCCAGCAGCGTGCCGACGTGCACCGCGACGTCGAATGCCTGGCCCTGGTCCGGCCAGCCGAGTACCTGGGACGGAAGGATCAAGTGAGCGGAGGAGGAGATCGGGAGAAATTCGGTGATGCCCTGCACCAGGGACAGGATAATCAGGTGAAGCCAATCCATTGTGATTCCTTACCAGAACGGGTCGTGCGAAGTTGCGGCTCCAATCGAGCAGCCATGTGACTGACGAAACGGCATTTCATTCGGCGGCAGGCTGATTTCGTCCGCAGGAGCGGGCGGGGTCGGGGGCAGCTGAGCCGCCACGGAGCGGGTCGGCCAGTGCCGTGCCAGCGAATCGACGCGTCGTTATGAGCGGAGTTTCGCCAGCCGGTCGATCAGTCCTT
>DPSI01000360.1:3558-5953 GCA_003527165.1 Pseudomonas sp. | reverse complement strand
ATGGTGGGTTCAGTCCTTGCGGCGCTTGAGCTGATCGGTCAGTTGGGTCGGCAACTGTCGGATGATCAGCATGTTGCGGGCTTCGTCATATTCGATCTTCGAGCCGAGCAGGTGGGATTCGAAGCTGATCGACAACCCTTCGGCACGCCCGGTGAAGCGCTGGAACTGGTTGAGGGTGCGCTTGTCTGCCGGAATCTCCGGCGAAAGGCCGTAGTCCTTGTTACGGATGTGCTCGTAGAAGGCCCGCGGGTGCTCCTCGTCGATCACGCCGGACAACTCCTCCAGCGACATCGGCTCGCCGATCTTGGCCTGGCTGCTGGCGTAACCGACCAGCGCGCTGGTTTTCTCGCGTGCCTTTTCTTCCGGCAGGTCCTCGCTTTCGACGTAATCGCTGAAGGCCTTGAGCAGCGTTCGCGTCTCGCCGGGGCCGTCGACGCCTTCCTGGCAGCCGATGAAGTCGCGGAAATACTCCGAGACTTTCTTGCCGTTCTTGCCCTTGATGAAGGAAATGTACTGCTTGGATTGCTGGTTGTTTTTCCACTCGGACAGGTTGACACGGGTGGCGAGGTGCAGTTGGCCGAGATCCAGATGCTTGGCTGGCGCGACGTCCAGCGAATCGGTGACGGTCACGCCGTTGCTGTGGTGCAGCAGGGCAATCGCCAGATAATCGGTCATGCCCTGTTGATAGTGAGCGAACAGCACATGCCCGCCGGTGGAAAGGTTGGACTCCTCCATCAGCTTCTGCAGATGCTCCACGGCTTGCCGACTGAAGGCGGTGAAATCCTGGTTGCCCTCCGTGTACTGGTTCAGCCAGCCACTGAAAGGATAGGCGCCGGACTCCTCATGAAAGAAGCCCCAGGCCTTGCCCTGCTTGGCGTTGTAACTTTCGTTGAGATCGGCGAGCAGGTTCTCGATGGCCTGGGACTCGCCCAATTCCGAGTCGCGGGCGTGCAGCACGGCAGGGGTACCGTCCGGCTTTTTCTCAATCAGATGAACGATGCAGTGGCGAATCGGCATGGGTTACTCGCGTCGGGTGAGGCAGACAGGCGGCAGTTTACCCGAGCAACCGTGCCCGTCGCAGGGCAAAACAAGTGGATTCAGTTGGAAGGGGATATGCGGGTAAGATGGTCTCCCTTGTTTTACTAAGTGTTTCGGCGATGAACGCGATATGGCGCAACAGTACCTGGATCCTGCTGGGTGGCTCCCTGATTCTGGCCGTTTCCCTGGGCACACGGCACGGGTTTGGCCTGTTTTTGCCGCCGATGAGCGCGGAGTTCGGCTGGGGACGTGAGGTCTTCGCGTTCGCCATTGCCTTGCAGAATCTGATCTGGGGCCTGGCGCAGCCGGTTACTGGCGCACTGGCAGATCGTTTCGGCGTTGCCCGGGCGGTATTGATCGGGGGCGTGCTCTATGCGGTCGGTCTGCTGTTCATGGCTGGCGCGGATTCGCCGATGTCGCTGTCGCTGAGCGCGGGTCTGCTGATCGGCTTGGGACTCTCCGGTACTTCCTTCTCCGTGATTCTCGGCGCGGTCGGCCGCGCCGTGCCGGCGGAGAAGCGCAGCATGGCCATGGGCATCGCCAGTGCCGCCGGCTCTTTCGGCCAATTCGCCATGCTCCCCGGCACGCTCGGCCTGATCGGCTGGCTGGGCTGGTCGTCGGCCTTGCTGGCGTTGGGCCTGCTGGTCGCATTGATCATGCCGCTGGCGCTGATGCTGCGTAGCGGACCGCCGGCACCGGTGACCGGGCCGCAACAATCGCTGGTCGAGGCGTTGCGTGAGGCGGTCAGCCATTCCGGGTTCCGTTTGTTGGCGTTGGGGTTCTTTGTCTGCGGGTTCCAGGTGGTGTTCATCGGTGTGCATCTGCCGGCGTATCTGGTCGATCAGCAGTTGCCGGCAATGGCAGGCACCACGGTGCTGGCGCTGGTCGGGCTGTTCAATATAGTCGGCACCTATACCGCCGGTTGGTTAGGTGGCTGCTACTCGAAACCCAAGTTGCTGACGGCGCTCTATTTGCTCCGGGCGGTGGTGATCAGTGCGTTCTTCTTCGCCCCGCTGACGCTGTGGACCGCCTATGCCTTCGGTATCGCGATGGGCCTGCTGTGGCTGTCCACGGTGCCGCTGACCAACGGTACGGTCGCCACGTTGTTCGGCGTGCGCAACTTGTCGATGCTCGGCGGCATCGTCTTCCTGTTCCACCAGATCGGTTCGTTCTTCGGAGGGTGGCTGGGTGGCTGGGTGTATGACCAGACCGGCAACTACGACCTGGTCTGGCAGATTTCCATCGCCCTCAGTCTGATGGCTGCCGCGCTGAACTGGCCGATCCGTGAACAGCCGGTCGAGCGGGTGCGCCTGGCTGCGGGTACGGCCTGATGCGTCGCGGATGGCTCTGGGGCGGC
>DPSI01000360.1:0-3459 GCA_003527165.1 Pseudomonas sp. | reverse complement strand
CATGGCTGCGGCCTGGTGGGGCTGGCAGCAGGGCGGACTGGCGTTGCTGCAGCTGGGCGTAGGCATTTGCTGATCGATCGTTCGGGTAGTTTTTGTGGCAATGATGGAATCAATTCGCCACAGATGGCTCCAACAAGCGAGACGAAATAGACGCTGTCGCAGAACCGTCATCGAAGACCTGTAAAAAGCTGCGGCATGCAGTTATCTGGAGCCACCGAACCATGTCCACCCTGACCGAACTCGCCCAACAGATCGCCCAGCTCTACCCCCTGCAGGACAAGCGCGTTGGCAAGCGCTACCGCGTGGTTGGTGAACTTGCCGGCATGACCGAACTGGAAGAGATCAACGGCGAGCCCCGTTACATCCAGACCATGGCGCTGAAGAACAAGCAACTCTGGGACGTGGCGGTCTGAGCCATGCCCCGCATGCGCGAAGCGCGCCGCGACGATGCGGCTGCGATAGCTTGCCTGCTTGGCGAGCTCGGCTATCCTGGCTGCGATGAGTTCATCGACCGCCGGCTTCAGCAGCAACTCGATCATGACGACGCCTGCCTGTTGGTGGCTGAAGGGGATGGCGGCCAGTTGCTCGGTTTTATCTCCTTGCATTTCATCGTTCAATTGGCGCTAGAGGGCGATTTCTGCCGAATCAGCTACCTGTGCGTCGACGCGACGGCCCGTAGCCAGGGCGTCGGGGCGCTGCTGATACAGGCAGCCGAACAGCGCGCCCGCGCGCGTGGCTGTGACCGCATGGAACTTCATTGCGATGCCCGTCGCGAAGCGGCCCATCGATTCTATGAACGACTGGGTTATGAAGACGCGCCCAAGTACTTTCGCCGTTCGCTGAATCAGCCTGGCTGACGCGTCCAGCGCGTCGCGCGCCACTCACGCTGTTGCTCTTCGGTCAGAAAGGTCCAGGCGACGAAGCGGCTGCGCTTCTGCCCCTGGGCCATCTCGGATAGGCGTATCTGCCGAGCGCCGAGCTTCTTCAGGCGGGCTTGCAGCGGTTGCACATTGCCTGCCTTGGAAGCCAGCGTGCTGAACCAGCAGATCTGCTGCGCCACACTGCGGCTTTCATCCGCCAGCCGAGTGATGAATGCCGCCTCGCCTCCTTCGCACCAGAGTTCCGCCGCCTGGCCGCCAAAGTTGAGGGCCGGAAGCTTGCGTTTGGGATCGAGCTTGCCGAGGTTGCGCCACTTGCGCTGGCTGCCACTGCTGGCCTCGGCTTGCGAGGCATGGAAGGGTGGATTGCAGAGCGTGATGTCGAAGCGGTCGTCGCCCTGCACCAGATGTTCGAAGATGTGCTGTGAATCGCTCTGTTGGCGCAGTGCAATGCTTTTGCCCAGCTTGTTCGCCGCGACGATGGTACGCGCCGAAGCCAGGGCAACTGCATCTATATCCGAGCCGGTGAAGCGCCAGCCGTATTCGCGTAAACCGATCAGTGGGTAGATGCAGTTGGCACCGGTACCGATGTCCAGCGCATGGATGCTCGCGCCACGAGGGATCACGCCACCGTTTTCGTCCGCCAGCAGATCGGCGAGGCCATGCAGATAGTCGGCCCGGCCGGGAATCGGCGGGCACAGATAGCCTGGCGGAATATCCCAGTGGGCGATCCCGTAGAACTGCTTGAGCAACGCCCGGTTGAACACGCGTACCGCATCCGGGTTGGCGAAATCGATGCTCTGATTACCGTAAGGATTGACGATCACGAATTTGGCCAGTTCGGGGCTGCCAGCAATCAGCGCGGGGAAATCGTAGCGTCCGGTGTGGCGATTGCGCGGATGTAGCGTGGCTTTGGCCGTTTCGCCGCGGGAGGGGTGGGATTGTCTGTTCGGGATTTTGCTCGACATAGAGGCGGAACGATGGCGGGTCAGGCGCGTATTGTCCCATACCGGAGGCCATTATCGTCCACCTGCTAGGCTTGTAGGGCCGAGTTCATGGCCGCTGGGTTGCAAAAGCCGAACACATTCGGCCCTACCAGGCTTGCTCTGCGCAGTGAAACGGCAAAGCCCTAGCAATGGCGCGGCACCAGCAACATCCAGATCAATCCCCAGAGCAGCGCACCGGCGCCGAGCCAGAAAGCGCTGTGTAACGAGCCTCCCATGTTCAGCCAGACACCGGTGAGCCAAGGGCCGGCCAACTGGGTCAGGCTGTAGAGCGCGATCAGCGCCGCGGAAAGCCTCGGCCCTTGGTGAGGATGCAGGGCGCGCGCCAATCGCTGGGTCAGCAAGACCGTGCCGAGAAAGGTCCCGCCGACCAGCACAGCGCACAAAAGAATACCCGGCGCGCCCGGCAGCAGCAGGGCTGCCAGCACACCGGCCAGTTGGGTGACATAGCTCAAACGCAAGGCCCGTACATCGCCGAGTAGGGCGCCGAGACGGTTCCACAACCAGGGCGAAGGCAGCGTTGCGAGTGCGACCACCAGCCAGCTGCTTTCGATGAGAAGGTCACCAGGTTCGACCTGCAGGCGCGCCACCATCGGCAGAAACGTCATTGGCAGGATGTAGCCCATGCCGGCCCCGGCGTAAGAGAGGAACAGCGGTGTGCTGGCGCGATCCAGCAGGCGTCCGCTTGGGTCGTGTTCCGCTGCCTCGGTGGGTGGCGTTTCCGGCATGTCCAAGCGGGCCAGCTGCCACCAGCCCCACCATGCCAGCGGGATAGACAGCAATGCGGCCGGCCACCAGCGTTCTGCACCCACCAGCACGCCATTGCTCAGGCTTACCAGCAGACTGGAGAGAATCAGCCCTACACAGGCACCCAGATACACCAGCCCGCTGGAGGACACGCGGCGATGTCGCGCCAACCACTCGAGAATCAGTGAAGGGGCCTGAACGAAGACCAGTCCGTTGCTGATGCCGTTGAGCAGACGCAACGCCGAGAGTGCATCGGCCGATTCGGCCTGGGCCTGCGCCAGCGTACTGAGCACATGCACCACCAGGGCCCAAGGCAGACTGCAGCGGATTTGCGCGACCCGGTGCCAGCGCAACGCCAGCAGCGCGCCGATGAGATAGCCCAGGTAATTCCAGCTGGCGATGCTTGCGCCTTGTCGTACCGTCAGCAGTCCGTCCTCCACCAGCCACGGCAATAGCGGGGTATAGACGAAACGGCCAAGGCCGTGAACGACCAGTAGCAGCGTGGCGCCGGCCAACAGGACCGGAAACAGGGCGGGGCGTTGGGGCATCGCGAGTGGCCGTCCAGCAAAAGGGTCCACAGCTTAGCGGCAGCCGTGGCAAACGACCACGCTACCGATGAACAGCCCCGAGCGCGCTGTCTGCGCATGACCGCGCGCGCCACAGCCCTGTCGGCAGCGCCTCAGCCGCGTGACAGACCGGCAAGCGGCCCGATGGGCTCAGGTCAGGGATAGCCGAGAACGGCCTTGAGCTGTGTCAGGTTGCGCTCGATCCATTGCCGGTCGATCGCGCCCCAGTCGTGAATGCGATACTGACCAGCGTTGTGGCGCTCT
>DPSI01000429.1 GCA_003527165.1 Pseudomonas sp. | reverse complement strand
AGGATTGCTGGGCTTCCAGGAAACCGCAGGGCGATTTTTCCATGGCGACCTAAACGCCTTGGTCCAGCATTACCGAACCAGCGAGGACCCAGTGATCCAGAGCGACGCTCGCAGCGTCGCCACGCTGGTGGAGCGCTCGCGCTTGCTCGACCGGGAGTGGCGGATCCTCCAGGGGCCTTGGTACGCGCGCGCTTGGCATGTGCTGGTGGGTGCTGACGGCGATATGCGCGGACAGGTCTGGCGCAGCTACAGCTTCCAGGTCCTGCTGGCGCCCGAGGCCATCGCCTGGGGCATCTGCTGCGCGTTGTTACTGGCCTGGATCGTCGAGAGCCTATTCGTGTTGGTGCGCCAAGCGCTGTTTCCTCAGCGATATCAGCGCCGACGGCGTACCGCTAACCCGCCTGCGCCGAAGAGATAGCCTGCTCTGCCCGGGTTTGCCGGGAGGGCCGACTCTCAGGTGGCAAGCCCATTCCCAGGGCAGACGCAGCGCCCATCCTTTTATCCATGCGTCCATGCAGTGGTGGGGCGAATAAGGGCTATTTCGCCAGGAATTTCATCCCTTCTTCCAGCCCGCTCAGCGTGAGCGGGTACATCCGGTCTTCCACCAACTCACGGATGATGCCGGTGGAGGAGGTATAGCCCCAGGTGTCTTTCGGATAGGGATTGATCCAGATGAGCTTTTTGTACTTTTCCATGAAGCGCTGCATCCACACATAGCCCGCTTCCTCGTTCCAGTGCTCGACGCTGCCTCCGGGCTGGGTGACTTCATAAGGCGCCATGGCGGCGTCGCCTACAAACACCACTTTGTAATCGGCGCCGTACTTGTGCAGCAGATCGAGTGTCGAGGTGCGCTCGGAAGTGCGACGGAAGTTGTTCTTCCAGACCGATTCATAGATGAAGTTGTGGAAGTAGAAGTACTCCAAATGCTTGAACTCGGTTTTGCAGGCGGAGAACAGCTCTTCGCAGACCTTCACGTGGGCGTCCATCGAGCCGCCGATATCGAACAGGATCAGCAGCTTCACCGCGTTACGCCGCTCTGGGCGCATCTGGATATTCAGCAGTCCGCCATCTCTGGCGGTGTGGTCGATGGTGCCATCGAGGTCCAGCTCGTCCTGCGCGCCCTGGCGGGCAAATTTGCGCAGGCGACGCAGGGCCACCTTGATGTTGCGTGTGCCCAGTTCCACCTGATCGTCGAGGTTCTTGTACTCGCGCTGATCCCAGACCTTTACTGCCTTGCCCTGGCGCTTACCGGCGTCGCCGATCCGGATGCCCTCGGGGTTGTAGCCCCCCGAACCGAACGGGCTGGTGCCGCCGGTACCGATCCACTTGTTGCCCCCGGCGTGCTTTTCCTTCTGCTCCTCCAGGCGTTTCTTGAACTCCTCGATCAGCTTGTCCAGCCCCCCGAGCGACTCGATTTTGGCGCGCTCTTCATCGCTCAGCGAGCGCTCGAATTCCTTGCGCAGCCATTCCTCCGGAATCAGCGCCTCAATGTGCTGATCGAGATTTTCCAGCCCCTTGAAATAGGCGCCGAAGGCACGGTCGAACTTGTCGAAGTGACGCTCATCCTTGACCAGGATGGCCCTCGACAGGAAATAGAACTCATCCATGTCGGCAAAAATTACGTTGTGTTTCAACGCGTTGATCAGATCGAGCAGCTCGCGTACCGACACCGGTACCTTCGCGGCACGCATCTCATTGAACAGGCCAAGCAGCATGGCAGAACCTCGGGCGTGCCGTCTCGGCGGCACCTTGCGTTTTGATGGGTCAACGGTCTTCGTCGTGTTCCGCGAGTCCATCGCGAATTTCGTACCAGTCCGCCTTGGAGTCGACGAAGATGTGTTCCTGCGGTGGGGCCGGCAGCGGAGAATCGAGCGTACCGGCCGCGACGCCGAGCTCGTGCTCGCGGTTGTCGACGAATTGTAGGTTGGATCCGCAGCGAATGCAGAACGTCCGCGTCACATGCTCGGAAGAATGGAAAACGCCCAACTGGTCCTTGCCGGACAGGAAGTGAAACGCATCCAGCGGCACGCTCGCGTAGGTCGCGAATGCAGCGCCGTGTGCCTTGCGGCACATCTTGCAGTGGCAGTGGGTCAGCTCGTTGATCGGTGCATCGATGCGGTACCGCACGACGCCACAGAGGCAACTACCGGTATGCGTTTGCATGGTTCTTTCCTCCAGGATTGTGACGCGACGGCTGGAGCCGTCGTCGTTCAGCGACTGGCGCGACGACTCATGAACGCCAGACGTTCGAGCAATTGCACGTCCTGTTCGTTTTTCACCAGGGCGCCGGCCAGCGGCGGAATCGCTCGGGTCGGATCGCGTTCGCGCAGTACGGCTTCGCCGATGTTGTCGGCCATCAGCAGCTTTAGCCAGTCGACCAGTTCGCTGGTGGATGGCTTCTTCTTCAATCCCGGGACCTTGCGCACATCGAAGAACACGTCGAGGGCTTCGGCAACCAGGTCCTTCTTGATGTTCGGATAGTGCACATCGACGATCTTCTGCAGCGTTTCACGATCGGGAAACGCGATGTAGTGGAAAAAGCAGCGGCGCAGGAAGGCGTCGGGCAGCTCCTTTTCGTTGTTCGAGGTAATGATGATGATCGGCCGCTGCTTGGCCTTGATGGTCTCATTGGTTTCGTAGACGTAGAACTCCATCTTGTCGAGTTCCTGCAACAGGTCGTTGGGAAACTCTATGTCGGCTTTGTCGATTTCATCGATCAGCAGAATGACGCGCTGTTCGGATTCGAATGCCTCCCACAACTTACCTTTCTTGATGTAGTTGCGCACGTCGTGCACCCGGTCGGAGTCCAGCTGCGAATCGCGCAGACGGCTCACCGCGTCGTACTCGTACAACCCCTGGTGCGCCTTGGTGGTCGATTTGATGTGCCAGGTGATCAGTTTCGCACCGAAGGACTCGGCCAGCTGTTCGGCGAGCATGGTTTTGCCGGTGCCCGGCTCGCCCTTCACCAGCAGCGGACGCTCCAGCGTGATGGCAGCATTGACCGCGAGCTTCAGGTCGTCTGTGGCGACATAGGACTGGGTACCTTCGAACTTCATCGGGATTTCCTTGATCGGGCCTGGCGCGCAGGCGCTTCATGTTTGGTTAGGCGCTCGACTATAAGGGATGGGCTCTTTGCTGTGAACGCGAGTGGATCATTCAGTCACTGAATGGGCGCGTCCGCATCTGCTGTTCGGTTTTACTCGTCCTCTTCGCTGAGTGAACGCTCGAAGCGAGCCGAGAAGGCTTCGACGAAGGCGTTTCGCAGGATCGCGACAAACGCCTGAAACGGGCTCACATCGGCGTTCTTGGTACTGCCGGAAAGCTCGACTCGCGTCGCGAATTGATCCTTGCGCTGGTTCTGCAGGACTTCTTCGCCGCCCCCGACCACAGCTTCCCAGATGCCGCGGAAGAAACCTTTGTCCTCGTTCTGGACGTCCTGCTCGAAGTCGAAGACTTCCACATTGTGCAGCAGCGGTTTGATATACCCGGACAGCTGACTGTCATTGGCCTCGACCTCCATGACCAGGTCGCCAGTGCCGCCGGCGAAATCGAAGTTCCCATAGGCGTTGCTGAAGTCGTTCAGTTTGGTCAGATCCACGCCGGTCACGCGCAGAACCACATCGAAATCTTCCCAGTCGGCATAGGGATTGAAATGCGCGGTGGCTTCCATGGGAGCCTGATTGAAGAACTTGGCCCTGCCTTCGAACGTAGCGACGCGCCCTTGCTCGCGGTCGTCCGTATTGGTCAGGTTGTACAGGCTCGCATTGATCGCGTTGGCGTAGACATGCACCTGCGGATCGGCATCGAAATTTCGAAACGACAGCTGGCCGTCAACGACACGCAGCTCGTTCAGGGTGAACGGCATCAGCTCTTCGAGGCGGTCACGCCAGTCCACACCTTCACCGGTCTGCGAGTCGTCTACCTCGTCGCCATCGACGAAATTCAGCTGCGGTTGTTCCAACACCACCTCGCCAACCAGTGCTTGGTCCTTCCACAGGGCGCGCCAGCTTACGCCGATATCGATCGAGCGCGCGGTGAACAATGGCGCCTGGACCTGCTCGTTTTTCTTTTCGATCAACAGCCCATCGGCTCGATAAGCGCCACGCCACCAAGCCAGATC
>DPSI01000477.1:510-5866 GCA_003527165.1 Pseudomonas sp. | reverse complement strand
ATAGTGCAATGGTGGTGTTCCGTGACAACAGGTTACTGACCGGCAGTGCCTTTGCGTCGTCTTTCCGACCATTGTGCGGCTTCGAATACCGCCACCACTAGGATCGCCAGTGCGAATGGTAGCAACAGATAGAAGGCCCTGAATACGATCAGCGCCGCCAGGACGTCGGCAGTCGCCAGCTCCGGCAGGGCGGCGATAAAGGTCACCTCAAGCACCCCGAGCCCACCGGGCGCATGGGATAGCAACGCCAGCGAGAAGGAGGCGAGAAAAACCCCGAGTACGACCAGGTAACCAGGATTCTGTGCCTCGGGGAGGGCAAAGTAGATAATCGCGGCGGCACAGGCGAGTTCCAGCGGCGCGGCAATCAGCTGCCTGCCGACGATTGGCAGGCGCGGGTAAGTGATTCGCCATTTGCCTATGTGCATCGGCGCAAAATGTCGCCAGGCGCCGATCACGTAAAGGCCGACCAGACACAACAGGGACGTGCCAACCGCGATCGATAGCCATGGCTCAGCATCGACGAGCCTGTTCAGCAAATCCGGTCGCAGAACCAGCACCGCACCGCCCGCCAGCAAGGTGCCGAGAAAAAACGTCAGCGAGCAGAACACAATCAATACGCCGATCTCATGCGGCGTGAGTCCTTTGCTGCGATAGGCACGATAACGCACCACCGCACCGGAAAATACCGATGCTCCTACGTTGTGGGCCAAGGCGTAGGTGGTGAACGAGCAGAGCGTGATGAACCACCATGAGATGTTCTTGCCGAGGTGGGCTATGGCGATTCGGTCATACCAGGCCAGCGCGCTGTAGGCGCCAAGCGTTGCGAGGCCGGCCAGCAACCAGTTGCGATGGCTGATGGCTTCGAGGCTGTCGGTGAGTTCGGCCAGCGAAAGATCGCGAATCTCCTGATAGAGCAGATAGCCGGAAAGCAGTACCGCCATGATGCCGACAAGGGTCCAGGCGACATCGCTCCTCTTCATCATTGCGTTGGCTCCTTGGCGACGACGTATGCCTCGAAGCGAAGGTTCGGACAATGGGTGACGCACGCATCGCGAAATAATTCGGCCGGTCTTTTATCGGCAGCGGACCGCGCGTTTTGTTCATTCTTTACCGAGCACTGGCACCGATGGGGCACCCGCGCGACCCTATGAGGTCCATCGGAGGAACCAATCCCTTCGAGGTCACTTATGCCGGATATCCCCCGCGATCCAAAGGCCGAAAGCTCGCTTTCGCTGCTCAGCGAAGGCTATTCATTCATCCCCAGCCGTTGCCAGCGGCTCGGCTCGGACCTGTTTCAAGTGCGTCTGCTGATGCAGAACACCATTTGCATGACCGGCGAGGAGGCAGCGAGGCTGTTTTATGACGAGCAGCTGTTTCAGCGCCAGCACGCGGCACCGCGCATGCTACAGAAGACACTGTTCGGTCAGGGTGGCGTGCAGGGCCTTGATGACGAGGCCCACCGGCATCGAAAGCAGCTCTTCCTCACATTGCTGACCGAGGATGCGGTGGCGGAGCTGGTGCGGTTGAGCGAAGCCAATTGGCACACGGCTATCGAACGTTGGCAGCGCTGCGATCGCGTAATCCTCATGCCCGAGGTGCAAGCGATCCTTACGCGTGCGGTATGCGACTGGGCAGGCGTGCCGCTTGGCAAAGACGAATTGACCCGGCGTCGTGATCAGCTGGCTGCGATGATTGACGGGGCGGGTGGCGTTGGAGCCCGTCACTGGCGCGCACGCAAGGCCCGCAAAGAGGCGGAAAGCTGGATGATCGATTTAATCAGTCGAGTGCGCGCTGGGACGCAGGTGGTTGATGAGACCCGGGCGCTGGCGGTGGTCGCTCGGCACCTCGATCCAGACGGGGCGGTCCTTGAGGAAAGAGTGGCTGCAGTGGAAATGCTGAATCTGCTGCGTCCAACCGTGGCGGTGGCACGATTCGTCATCTATGCCGCGCTGGAGTTGCTGGCGCATCCCCAGTGGCGACAACGGCTGCAGCGAGAGGATGCCGCGCTGCAACCCTTTGCGCAGGAAGTCCGTCGACTTCATGCCTTCTTCCCTTTCACCGCGGCGCGCGTGCGGAGGGATTTCGAATGGAGGGGCTACCGTTTTCCGAAAGGTACGCGGGTGCTGCTGGACCTCTACGGGACCAATCGAGACGTGCGACTTTGGACGCAGCCCGAGGTATTTGAACCCGAGCGTTTCTCCACTTGGGATGGTGGTGCTTACAACTTCATCACCCAGGGTGGCGGCGACGTCGCAAGCGGGCATCGCTGCCCTGGGGAGCCTCTGGCTATAGCGCTACTGATGAGTGCGCTGCGCATGTTGACCCGTCGAATGAGCTACGCGGTACCGGCTCAGGATTTGCGCATGGATGCGTCGAGAATGCCTGCGCAGCCGGAAAGCTTACTGGTTATCAGCGACATCCGGTCCGTGCCGGCCGCGTAGGGCCTGTTGTCGTTTCGGCGTGAGTCGCGTTGCTGCGCCATTTGCGGCGAAAAAACGGGCCTCCGCGCGGCCGCGCGAAACCTCAACAGACCCTGGTGATGCGGCCCGGCGTTATCGATCCGCAGCGGCGGCTCTGGTACGGACCCAGTGTTCGATCAGCTCGCGCAGCTGGGACATCTCGACAGGTTTGGCCATGTGTCCATCCATTCCGGCTTCGCGGGCGCGTTCACGGTGCTCGCTGAGAATATGGGCGGTCAAGGCGACCACTGGCGTGCGCGGGCGGCCTTCGGCGGCCTCCCAGGCACGTAGTTGCGCTGTAGCTTCGAAGCCGTCCATGACCGGCATTTCGCAATCCATCAGCACCAGATCATAGGGGTGGGTCTTGATCGATGCGAGTGCCTCTTCTCCATTGCTGGCGGTATCCGGCTTGAGGTTGAGCTTGCTCAACATGCCTCGGATGACTTTGGTGGAAATGCTGTTGTCTTCGGCGACCAGGATGCGGAAGTCGTCCGGCACTGAGAGCGGTACGCTGGCTTGGGTCATGGTAGACCGCGCAATGGCGCTGGTGCGGCGAGCGAGTTCGTCCGCCAAGGTGGTTTTCAGGGTATAGCCGGCGACGGGTTTGGCCAGGATGCGCTTGATCCCGGCGTTGCGCGCGATGATTTTGCTTGGCGCGCTGCTCATACCGGTCAGCATGATCAGCAGGATGTCATGATTGAGGCTGAAGTCTTCCTTGATCCTGCTGGCCAGCTGCATGCCCGTCATGCCGGGCATGTCCTGATCGAGCAGAACCACGTCGAAATACTCACGCAGGTGCGCTTTGGTGCGCAGCAGCGCCAGCGCCTCCTTGCCCGAAGCCACCGCGCTGACTTCCAGTCCCCAGCTGCTGCATTGCTGGCTGAGCACCTTTCGACAGGTATCGTTGTCATCCACCACCAGCAAACGGGCGCCTTTCAATTGGTGGTCCAGATCACTGCAGGGTTGTTCCAGAATGTCCGCGCCCAACGGCAGCCTTATCCACAGGGTGTTGCCGGCAATGCCGCCGGTCTGAATGCCGAACTCACCATTCATGAGATGGACAAGTTGTCTGGCGATGATCAGGCCGAGGCGGCCGCCATGACGGGTCGCAGCGAGGAAATCGCGGCTATCCAGGGCTGCGTTGAGCAGAGCGTCGCGCTCCTGCGCTTCCAGCGGTCGCCCACTGTCCTGCACGGTGATCCGCAGCCGTGGCTGCCCCTCGTGGCCGTCCACTGCCGCGATTAGCAACACCTCGCCTTCTTCGGTCTGCTTGAAGGCGTTTTCGAGCAGGTTCAGCAGCGCCTGGCGCAAGCGAGTCGGGTCGCCTGCGACGACATGGGGCATTTGCGGCTGGACAAAGCTGATCAGCTCGACCTTCTGCTGTTCGGCCTTGGCGCGGAAGATGCTCAGGCAATCTTCGATCAACGCGTTGAGGTCGAACTGCACGTCGTCCAGTTCGATCTGGCCGGACTCGAGCTTAGAAATGTCCAGAATCTCGTTGATCAGGTTGAGTAACTCATTGCCGGAACTGTGAATCGTCTGCACATAGTCGCGCTGCTTGGCTGACAGCGAGGTGTCGAGCAATAGCTCGCTCATGCCCAGCACGCCATTCATGGGGGTGCGGATTTCATGGCTGATTTTCGCTAGAAAGTCCGCCTTGGTCCGTAGCTCGGCACTGGTGACTGCTTCGGCCGTATGCTGGTTGCGGCTGTCCGACTGGATCTGACGCTGCCGCTCGAGCAATGCGAAGCTTAGGATCAGTCCGGAGCATGTGGCCACGCTGAACATGATGCCGGTCAGCCAGTCGGGATCGAACTGGTTGAATCCCAGCAGGATCGGCAGAACGAAGACAAATCCGCCATCGAACAGCAGCATGCCGGCGACCAGCAGCCGGGCCGGATCGTAGCGTTGCCGCCAATGGTGGATCGCCACTGCGGTCACGCTGACGGCGCTGGCCAGCACCATGGCGTAGATCAGCCAGCTGTACCAGAGCTGACCGGTGAGCAGTATGGTTGCCGCCAATGCGCTGACGAGGCCCGCTTGCAGTGCGAGTAGCCAAGTGACCCAGGGCGTCCTGCGGTAATGAAAGAAGCCGAAGGTGAAGGCCAGCAAGGAAAGGCAGGTCAACAACACCGCCATATCGGCGACCAGGGGCTGGCTATAGATCAGTTTCGGTGACCATACCGCCAGCAGGCCGAGGTTCGCCACGGCACAGATCAGCAGGGCGCCGTGCAGCAGGGCGAGCCACACATGGCTGTAATTGAAGGTATAAGCGAAGCGCAGCAAGTTGTAGATCATCAGCAGCGCCAGAGCGCCGAACAGCGCCCCGAACAGGTAGGCCGGGCGGGCCTGCTGGACGAGGCCCGCTTCATCCACCGTGTGAAACCAGGCCATCATCGGGTGCGACGATTGCAAGCGGATGTAGGCTTCGCGGGAGACGCCGTCGTTGGGCAGGGAAAACAAATACGCACGGGTCGGTAAAGGGCGGGACTCCAGCGGCCGCAACTCGCCGGTTTCCACATGGCGCTCGACTTGGCCGTCACGTAGCAGATAGAAGTCGAGAAATTGCACGCGGGGGGCAAACATCCACAGCCAGTTCGGCTGGGCGAAAGCGGGGAGGCTCACCTGCAACCAGACGGCGCTCTCGCTCGCCGGGGCGGCATAGGAGCGTTGGTCGATTCGCTGGAACAGACTGCGCTGATCCAGAATTTCTTCAAGAGTAAGCAGACCTGACTGATCGACCAGCAATCGCCAATTAGGTTCTGTCGCCTGGGTGACGTCAATGGTTGCCGAAGGAGAGGTTGGCTCGGTGGTCGCGGCGAGCGCGGGCAATGCGGTCAGCGCAGCCAGCAATAGACTGAAGGTAAATGCAATGGCGACCCGGAGTCGACGCACGA
>DPSI01000477.1:0-357 GCA_003527165.1 Pseudomonas sp. | reverse complement strand
GTCGACGCACGATTGAAGTCCCTTCATCTGTGTGACGGTGGATTATAGCCATCGCAATGAAACCCGGTAATGTGCGCAACGGAAGATAAAGTCTGCCGTTGCGCACATTGCTGCGATCTTCCCGCTCAGCTGTCGCCCTGTTCGCGCGCAATGGCACGATAGCCGATGTCGTGGCGGTAAAAATGGCCGTCCCACTCGATGCGAGCGGCCAGCGCATAGGCGTTCTGTTGCGCAGCCGATACTGTTTCGCCCATGGCTGTCGCACAAAGCACTCGGCCGCCAGATGTGGTGATTGCTCCGTCTTTCAAGGCGGTGCCGGCATGGAAAACCTTGCCTTCCAATTGGGCGGCCGCCTCC
>DPSI01000424.1 GCA_003527165.1 Pseudomonas sp. | reverse complement strand
TTTCAAGCTGGTCGAGCTTGGCGTTGTGATTCTTGCGATCCAGGGTATCGGTACCGGCAAGTTCGCTGTGCTTTGGATCTTTTTTGTCCGTCATCATGGGCCTCGGTCGATCGATATGAGCTGAACCGCGAAGGGACCTGGCCGTCGTTGCGGGCCGGATGCGTGATCGATTCACGGCGTACCGGTTAGTGACTCGATAAAACCGCTCAAGGTTGCGCCATGCGACGATTTGCTCAGCCTATCGGTGCGATGGCCTGTCTCAATGACCGCAGGTTCGCTACGCCCGTCGGCTGCAAACGCGTAGAATGCACGCCTTTCGCCGACCATCCCGGCACTGACGACCGCACCCACAAGGTTCGCCCGTGATCGAATTTCATCAAGTCCATAAAACGTACCGGAGCACCAACGGCCGCGGCGCGGCTCGGGAGATCCCCGCGCTCAAGCCGACGCAGCTGGAAATCGGCGCTGGCGAAGTGTTCGGCCTGATTGGCCACTCCGGTGCTGGCAAGAGCACCCTGTTGCGCCTGATCAATCGCCTCGAAGAGCCTTCAGGCGGGCGCATCCTGGTCAGCGGCGAAGACGTCACCGCGCTGGATGCCGACGGCCTGCGGCGCTTTCGTCAGCGCGTTGGGATGATCTTCCAGCACTTCAATCTGTTGATGTCCAAGACCGTGGCCGACAACGTCGCCATGCCGTTGCGCCTGGCCGGCAGCTATTCACGCAGCGGGATCGACACCCGCGTCGCCGCCCTGCTCGATCGCGTTGGCCTGAAGGAACATGCCCGAAAATACCCGGCACAGCTCTCCGGCGGGCAGAAACAGCGCGTCGGCATTGCCCGGGCACTGGCCACCGAGCCGGACATTCTGCTCTGCGACGAGGCCACCAGCGCGCTCGATCCGCAGACCACCGCCTCGGTGCTGCAGCTGTTGGCGGAAATCAACCGAGAACTGAAGCTGACCATCGTACTGATCACCCACGAAATGGATGTGATCCGCCGCGTCTGCGATCGCGTCGCGGTGATGGACGGCGGCGAGATCGTCGAGCAGGGGCCGGTCACCGAGGTGTTCCTGCACCCCCGGCATCCCACCACGCAGCGCTTCGTACTCGAAGACGAGGCCGTCGACGAAGGCGAGCAGCGTGACGACTTCGCTCACGTGCCCGGCCGCATCCTGCGCCTGACGTTCCAGGGGGAGGCCACCTACAAGCCGCTGCTGGGCACCGTCGCGCGCGAAACCGGGGTCGATTTCAGCATCCTCTCGGGACGCATCGACCGGATCAAGGACACCCCCTACGGCCAGCTGACCCTGGCGCTGATCGGCGGCGACATGGCCGCCGCGCTGGCCCGCCTGGATGCCGCTGACGTGCATGTGGAGATACTGCGCTGATGGAAGCTCTATTCGGCTCTTTGTTTACGAACGTCGACTGGTACGAAATCTGGCTGGCCACGCTGGACACCCTGCTGATGCTCGGTGGGTCGCTGTTGTTCACCATCCTGCTGGGCCTGCCGCTGGGCGTGCTGCTGTTTCTCACCGGCCCGCGTCAGCTGTTCGAAAATGGCCCGCTGTACGCCTTCCTCTCGTTCGTGGTCAACGTGCTGCGCTCGCTGCCGTTCATCATCCTGCTGATCGTGATGATTCCCTTCACGGTGCTGATCACCGGCACCTCGCTGGGCGTCGCTGGAGCGATCCCGCCGCTGGTGGTGGGCGCCGCACCGTTTTTCGCGCGGCTGGTGGAAACCGCCCTGCGCGAAGTCGATCGCGGCATCATCGAGGCGACCCAGGCGATGGGCGCGACCACCCGCCAGATCATCTTCAGCGCATTGCTGCCCGAGGCGCGCCCGGGCATCATCGCCGCCATTACCGTTACAGCCATTACGCTGGTGTCCTATACCGCGATGGCCGGCGTGGTGGGCGCCGGCGGTCTCGGTGACCTGGCGATCCGCTTCGGCTATCAGCGTTTCCAGACCGATGTGATGGTGGTCACCGTGGTGCTGCTGCTGGTCCTGGTGCAGGTGCTGCAAAGCGTCGGCGACAAGCTGGTTACGCATTTTTCACGCAAATAATTACCCAACCGGTGGGACAATTACTGCGCTCGCTACGTTGTCAATAACAGACATTCGACGATTGGTTCGTCGAATCGAAAAGGAGCCTTTCATGAAAAAACTGCTTGCCGCCTTTGCCGCTGTCGCGGCCTTCTCCGTCCAGGCCGCCGACGAACTCAACGTCGCTGCGACCGCCGTCCCGCACGCGGAGATCCTCGAATTCGTCAAACCGCAGCTGGCCGAGCAGGGCGTCGATCTGAAGGTCAAGGTCTTCACCGACTACGTGCAGCCGAACATTCAGGTGGCCGAGAAGCGTCTGGACGCCAACTTCTTCCAGCACCAGCCGTACCTGGATGAGTTCAACAAGGGCAAGGGTACCGAACTGCTCAGCGTCGCAGGCGTACACATCGAGCCCTTCGGCGCCTATTCGAGCAAGCTGAAGTCGCTGGACGAGCTGCCCAGTGGCGCGACCGTGGTCATCCCCAACGATGCCACCAACGGCGGCCGCGCGCTGTTGCTTTTGCAGAAAGCCGGCGTGATCACGTTGAAGGACGGCGCCGGCATCACCGCCACGCCGAAGGACATCGCCGAGAATCCGAAGAACATCAAGATCCGCGAACTGGAAGCCGCGACACTGCCGCGCGTGCTGACTCAGGTCGATCTGGCGCTGATCAACACCAACTACGCGTTGGAAGCCAAGCTGAACCCCACCGAAGACGCCCTGTTCATCGAAGGCAGCGATTCGCCCTACGTGAACATCCTGGTCGCCCGGGCGGACAACAAGGACAGCGCCGCCATGCAGAAGCTGGCTGCCACGCTGCATAGCGAAGAGGTTCGCAAGTTCATCGAAGAGAAGTACCAGGGCGCGGTCGTTCCCGCCTTCTGATCCGCCCCAAGCTGATCAAGGATCCCGCCGCGTGCGGGGTTCGTCGTTAATGGCCTGTAGGGCCGAATTCATTCGGCCACGCATTGGCAACGGCCGAACAAGTTCGGCCCTACGACTAATGCTGTCGGCGAGGGTTTCGCTTTTAGAGCGGGCCGAATGACGCCCGCGCCATGCTTATTCCAGTGCCGGCACCGCCGTAATGGCCTGTAGGGTCGAATTCATTCGGCCACGCATTGGCAACGGCCGAACAAGTTCGGCCCTACGACTAATGCTGTCGGCGAGGGTTTCGCTTTAGAGCGGACCGACTGAAGCACGCGCCATGCTTATTCCAGTGCCGGCACCGCCGTAATGGCCTGTAGGGCCGAATTCATTCGGCCACGCATTGGCAACGGCCGAACAAGTTCGGCCCTACGACTAATGCTGTCGGCGAGGGTTTCGCTTTTAGAGCGGGCCGACTGACGCCCCCACCATGCTTATTCCAGTGCCAATACCGTCGGCAGTTGCTTGGCGAGCTTCTCGGTGCGCAACGGCGCACGGATAAAGCCGCGCAGGCGGCCATCGGGGCCGACCAGGGCGAGGTTGCCGCCGTGGTCGACGGTGTAGCTTTCTTTCGAGGTGTCAGCCGGAATGAACGGCACGCCAACGGCGTTGGCCAGGGTCTGGATGTCATCCAGCGGGCCGGTCAGGCCGATAAAGCCGGCACCAAAATAGTCCAGGTACGTCTTCAACTGCTCGGGCGTGTCACGCTCTGGATCGACGCTGACCAGGATCGGCTGCATCCGCTGCCGCGTCTCCTCCGGCAGCTTGCCACGCAGCTGACGCAGTTCAGCGAGGGTCGCGGGGCAGATGTCGGGGCAGAAGGTATAGCCGAAGAACAGCAAGTTCCAGCGCCCTTCCAGCTGCGCCATCGACACCGATTCCCCGTCCTGATTGGTCAGCGTCAGGTCCGGCACGTCACGCCCCTGGGGCAGCATGACGATGCCGGCATCGAGCAGCTCGGCCGTGTCGAGCTGCTGCTCGGTATTGAGCACTTTGTAGACCGTGAGGCCAATGACCAGCGCAACCAACGCCACGAGGATGAAGACGGTTTTCTGGATGCGGGTCATGGGACTCCTGTGATGACTGGGGCAGGCCGGCGAGACTCTGGTAGCGGCCTTAGATATTCAGCAGCAGATAATGATCAACCAGCAGCGCGATGAACAGCGCGAACAGATACCAAATGCTGAATTTGAACGTCTTGATGGCCGCATGGGGCCGGCTGTCGCGGTAGAGCACGAGGGTCCAGTACAGGAAGCGCGCGCCCAGCAGAACAGCCGCCGCCAGGTAGAGCGGGCCGCTCATGTGAATGGCGAACGGCATGAAGCTCACCGCTAACAGCACCCCGGTGTACAGCAGAATATGCACCTTGGTGTAGTGCTCGCCGTGGGTCACCGGCAGCATCGGCACGTTGACCTTGGTGTATTCAGCCTTGCGATGGATCGCCAGCGCCCAGAAGTGCGGCGGTGTCCAGGCGAAGATGATCAGCACCAGCAGCAATGGCTCGGCCGTCACCTGGCCGGTCACCGCGACCCAGCCGAGCAGCGGTGGCGCAGCCCCGGCGAGGCCACCAATGACGATGTTCTGCGGGGTGGCGCGCTTGAGAAAGCCGGTATAGATGACCGCGTAGCCAATCAGCGAGGCCAGCGTCAGCCAGGCCGCCAGCGCGTTGGTGAAGACCAGCAACAATCCCATTCCGGCAACGCTGAGTAGCAGCGCGAACAGCAATGCCGCAGCAGGCGATACACGCCCTTCGGCCAGTGGCCGCTTGTGGGTGCGCGCCATCGCCGAGTCGATGCGCCGATCCACCACGTGATTGACCGCTGCGGCACCGCCGGCACAGAGGGCGATGCCCAGGTTGCCGAACACCAGCACGGTCCAGGGCACGCCCGCACGCGTGGCGAGGAACATGCCCACCAGCGAGGTGATGAGCATCAGCAACACCACCTTGGGCTTGGTCAGCTCGAGATAGTCGCGCCAGCTGGTCTGGACGCCGCGTTCGCTGAGTAGGGTCGCCATGGGGTTCTCCTTGTGGTCAAGCGCGGGGCAGGTCGAGCCCACCCATCGTGTTCGAATCGGGGCGCCTCTGGATCGCCGGCCCGCGCGCCGCGACGGCCCCGTGGCGGCTCAGATAGAGGCGATGGTTGATCAGCACGGTAACCAGCAGCAGCAATGCCCCTCCGCCGTTGTGGGCGACGGCGACAGCCAGCGGCAGATTGAGCAGCACGTTGCTGATACCCAACCCGATCTGCAGGGCCAGTGCACCCAGCAACAGCCCGGCCAGGCGCGGCAGCCCGTTGCGCCAGAGCTGCCCGCCAAGCGCCAACAAGATCAGCGTCACGCTGAGCGCGCCGAGCCGATGCGTCAGATGAATGGCGGTGCGCGCCTCGCCGTAGAGCATGCCGCCAAGGTAGTTGGGCCCGATGTCGTGGTGGGTCAGGTTGAAGGCGTTGGCAAAATCCATCTTCGGCCACCACTCCCCGTGGCAGGTGGGGAAGTCGGTACAGGCCACTGCGGCGTAGTTGCTGCTGACCCAGCCGCCCAGCGCCACCTGAACGATCACCGACAGCATGCCGACGATCGCCAGCTTCCTGAGCCGTCCCGGCACGGGTGCGATCGTCGGCTGCCGGCCGGACAAACGCAGGCTCAGCAGGAACAGCAGGCTCAGGGTGGTGAAACCGCCCAACAGATGCGCTGTGACTACCTGCGGCCAGAGCTGAAGGGTGACGGTCCACATGCCGAACGCAGCCTGCGCGATCACCACGGCCAGCAGCAACAGAGGAAGCTTCAACGGTTGGCCGGGCTCGGAACGTCGACGTAAGGCCTGCACGGCCAGTCCGAGAATGACCAGCCCCAGCGCGCCAGCGAAGTAGCGATGGACCATCTCGTTCCACCCCTTGTGCACCTCCAGCGGTGCGTCGGGGAAGCGCAGCGCCGCCAGGCTCTGCTTGTCTTCGCTCATGGGCACGCTGAGAAACCCGTAGCAGCCAGGCCAGTCCGGACAGCCGAGACCGGCATGGGTCAACCGCGTGTAGGCACCGAGCAGCACCACCACGACGGCCAAAAGCGTGGCGACGAGAGCGAGACGGTATCCGGATTTTGCCATCTGGTTCTCCTTGGGCTGCTTCGTTGGGACTTCAGCGAAGCGGTCTTAGTGCCTTGATTCAGCCAATTTGAGAGATCTTCAATAAGTGCTTCAGGTCGTCGAGGATTGCCTTGCCGTTGGCTTTCGCGTCGTAACGAAGGACCAGATTGCCGTGCGGGTCGATGATCCACAGCTGTGCGCCGCCGGGTGCCTCGGGGTGGCGGGCATAGACCGCTGGGTCCAGTGAATAGCGCTGCAATTGTGGGTATTCGCGCTGCAGGCGCTGATCGTAATCGACGGTCAGCGCCTGCCCGCTGGCCAGCGCATGGCTGGCGCGCCCGGCTTCACGCGCCAGGCCGATGTTGATCTGTCGCGCCAGATAAACCAGTTGCTGGCATTCCTCGGCGCAGCCGTCCGGCGCGGTCACCAGCAGCTCCCAGCGCGGTTCGGCCGCTACCGTCGCGGTCACGCCGAGCGCATCGCGGCCCTGACCGGTGGCGACGAGCGTACCGTCGTAGGTTCGGGTTTCCGGCACCCAAAAATCGAAGCGGTACATTGCCGATGCCAGCAGCATCGGGCCGATCACCACAGCCAGGATCAGTAGCAGCTGCAGTCGGCCGCGCCGGCGTTGGGGTTGTGCGGGATCGAAGGTCGGATTCATCGCGGTCACTGCTTGCTCCCCCGTGCCTGATGCACGCCGAAGTAGATGAATAGCGCCAGCAGCGCTGCGGCCAGCGCAAACCATTGCACCGCGTAGCCGAGGTGTTGCTGTGGCTGCATGGTAGTGATCGGCCAGTCGGCGCGGTACGCCGTAGGGCCGGGTTCGAGTCGCAGTTCGTAGGCGACGCCGTCACGACCGAGGGTCTGCCAGACCTCCTCGACGTCGACGTGATTGATCAGCCGTGGCCAGCCTTTAGCCTGCCGCTTGCTGAGCACGAAGGGCT
>DPSI01000416.1:3015-4744 GCA_003527165.1 Pseudomonas sp. | reverse complement strand
CGCGGCGTGCCGGTGGTTGCGCGCGGTGCGGGGACGGGCCTGTCCGGTGGTGCGCTGCCGCTGGAGCAGGGCATTCTGCTGGTGATGGCGCGCTTCAACAAGATTCTTGAAGTCGACCCGGCCGGTCGTTTCGCCCGCGTTCAGCCCGGTGTTCGCAATCTGGCGATTTCCCAGGCCGCGGCGCCTTATGAGCTTTACTACGCTCCGGACCCCTCGTCGCAGATCGCCTGTTCCATCGGCGGCAACGTCGCCGAGAACGCCGGCGGTGTGCACTGCCTGAAGTACGGTCTGACCGTGCACAACCTGCTCAAGGTCGAGATTCTCACCGTCGAGGGCGAGCGCATGGTGCTCGGCTCCGACGCCCTGGACTCGCCCGGCTTCGACCTGCTGGCGCTGTTCACCGGCTCCGAAGGCATGCTCGGCATCGTCACCGAGGTCACGGTCAAGCTGCTGCCCAAGCCCCAGGTGGCGAGGGTCCTGCTGGCCGCGTTCGACTCGGTGGAGAAGGCCGGCCGCGCGGTAGGCGACATCATCGCTGCGGGCATTATCCCTGGCGGCCTGGAGATGATGGACAACCTGTCGATCCGCGCCGCCGAAGATTTCATTCATGCCGGCTATCCGGTGGACGCCGAGGCGATCCTGCTCTGTGAGCTGGACGGCGTCGAAGCCGACGTGGTTGATGACTGCGCGCGCGTCAGCGAGGTGCTCAAGCTGGCCGGTGCCACCGAGGTGCGGCTGGCCAAGGACGAAGCCGAGCGGGTCAAGTTCTGGGCCGGGCGCAAGAACGCCTTCCCTGCGGTCGGGCGGATCTCGCCGGACTATTACTGCATGGACGGCACCATCCCGCGGCGCGAATTGCCGGGCGTGCTCAAGGGCATTTCCGACCTGTCCGACGAATATGGCCTACGCGTGGCCAATGTGTTCCATGCCGGCGACGGCAATATGCACCCGCTGATCCTCTTCGATGCCAACACCGAAGGCGAGCTGGAGCGTGCCGAGGCGCTGGGCGGCAAGATTCTGGAACTCTGCGTGAAGGTTGGCGGCTCGATCACCGGCGAGCACGGCGTCGGTCGCGAAAAGATCAACCAGATGTGCGCCCAGTTCAATGCCGACGAGCTGACCCTGTTCCACGCCGTGAAAGCGGCGTTTGACCCCAGTGGCCTGCTCAATCCCGGCAAAAACATCCCGACACTGCATCGCTGCGCCGAATTTGGCGGCATGCACGTGCACGGTGGGCAGTTGCCCTTCCCTGAACTGGAGCGCTTCTGATGACGGTTTCCTTCGACGCCAGCGAGCACCTGCTCGACCAGGTCAACCAAGCGTTGGCCAGCAACACCCCGCTGCGCATTCAGGGCGGCGGCAGCAAGGCGTTTCTCGGTCGCCAGGTCGAGGGCACGCTGCTGGACACCCGCGCTCATCGCGGCATCGTCACCTATGACCCGACCGAATTGGTGATCAGCGTTCGCGCCGGCACGCCGCTGGCCGAACTCGAAGCTGCACTCGACGAGGCCGGGCAGATGCTGCCCTGTGAGCCCCCGCATCTGGGCGAGGGCGCCACGGTGGGTGGCATGGTCGCCGCCGGTCTGTCCGGCCCACGGCGGCCATGGAGCGGGTCGGTGCGTGACTTCGTGCTCGGCAGCCGGGTCATCACCGGACACGGCAAGCACCTGCGCTTCGGCGGCGAGGTGATGAAGAACGTCGCCGGTTACGACCTGTCGCGCCTGATGGC
>DPSI01000416.1:1979-2869 GCA_003527165.1 Pseudomonas sp. | reverse complement strand
ACCTGTCGCGCCTGATGGCCGGCAGCTTTGGCTGTCTCGGCGTGCTCACCGAAGTCTCGCTGAAGGTGCTGCCCAAGCCGCGCCTGTGCCGCAGCCTGCGGGTCGAAATGCCAGTCGACCGCGCGCTGCTCAAGCTCGCCGAATGGGGCCAGCAACCTGTGCCGATCACCGCCGCGAGCCATGACGGCCAGGCCCTGCATCTGCGCCTGGAGGGCGGAGAGGGCTCGGTCAACGCCGCTTGTGACCGCATCGGTGGCAACACGCTGGATACCGGTTACTGGCAGGACCTGCGCGAACAGCGCCTTGGGTTCTTCAGCGATCCCCGCCCGCTGTGGCGCCTGTCGTTGCCCACCGATACCGCCGTAGTGGCGCTGCCCGGCGAACAGCTGATCGACTGGGCCGGTGCCCAGCGCTGGCTGAAGTCCGATGCCGATGCGCAGGTCATCCGCGCCATCGTCAGCGAAGTCGGCGGCCATGCCATCTGTTTTACCGCTGGCGCCACCAGCAGCCCGTTCCAGCCGTTGGGCGAGCCGTTGCTGCGTTACCACCGCCAGCTCAAGACGCAACTCGACCCGCAGGGGATTTTCAACCCCGGCCGTATGTATTCCGAGGTCTGACATGCAAACCAATCTCAGCGAAGCCGCGAAGAAGCTGCCGCGTGCCGAGGAAGCCGAGAGCATCCTGCGTTCCTGCGTGCATTGCGGCTTCTGCAACGCCACCTGCCCGACCTACCAATTGCTCGGCGACGAGCTGGATGGCCCGCGCGGGCGCATCTACCTGATGAAACAGATGCTCGAAGGTGGCGAAGTCACCGAAAGCACCCAGACTCACCTGGACCGCTGCCTGACTTGCCGCAACTGCGAGACCACTTGCCCGTCCGGCGTGCAGTA
>DPSI01000416.1:0-1879 GCA_003527165.1 Pseudomonas sp. | reverse complement strand
TACCACAACCTGCTGGATATCGGCCGGGACTTCATGGAGCAGCAGGTTCAGCGTTCAGCTGGCGAGCGCCTGCTGCGCACAGGTCTGCGCACCGTGATTCCGCGTCCGGGGCTGTTCAAGACCCTGCTCGGCACCGGCAACGCGTTGCGTCCGCTGATGCCGGCCACACTGCGCTCGCACATGCCGCGCAAGGTCACCCCGGCCAAGCCGCGGCCACAGGTGTTGCACGCGCGGCGCGTACTGATTCTCGAAGGCTGCGTGCAGCCGAGCCTGTCACCCAATACCAACGCCGCCACGGCGCGGGTGCTCGATCGCCTCGGCATCAGCGTGAGCAGCGCGCGTGAAGCCGGCTGCTGCGGTGCAGTGGACTATCACCTGAACGCTCAGGAAGCCGGTCTCGACCGTGCCCGGCGCAACATCGATGCGTGGTGGCCGGCCATTGAAGGCGGCGCCGAAGCCATCGTGCAAACCGCCAGCGGTTGCGGTGCGTTCATCAAGGACTATGGTCATCTGTTACGGGACGATCCGGCCTATGCGACCAAGGCTGCGCGAGTCAGTGCGCTGGCCAAGGACCTGGTGGAGGTGATGCGCAGCGCCGAACTCGAGCGGCTGAACGTCAAGGCTGACAAACGCATGGCGTTTCACTGCCCTTGTACGCTGCAGCATGCACAAAAGCTCGGTGGTGCGGTCGAAGACGTGCTCAGCCGGCTGGGCTTCCAGCTCACCGCGGTGCCCGATGCGCATCTGTGCTGCGGTTCGGCTGGCAGCTACTCGATCACCCAGCCGGAGCTTTCCAAGCAGTTGCGCGACAACAAGCTCACCGCGCTGGAAAGCGGCAAACCGGAAGTCATCGTGACCGCCAACATCGGTTGCCAGACCCACCTCGACGGTGCCGGTCGCACGCCGGTGCGGCACTGGATCGAGATTGTCGAAGAGGCGATGGCCTGAGTACGCATCGCCAGAATGAAACATCCGGGTCGCAGCCTCAATTACAGGCTGCGACCGATCATGAATTCAGAAGAGGAGAGAACATGAAAACCAAAGCCGTACTGAGCCAGACCGAAGTCGCCGCCATCCTCGCCGCAGCGCGTACCGAAGCGCAGAACAACGGCTGGGCCGTGACCATCGTCGTTGCCGATGACGGCGGCCATCCGCTGGCGCTGGAGCGCCTGGATGGCTGCGCACCGATCGCCTCCTACATCGCCACTGAGAAGGCGCGCAGCGCTGCGGTCGGTCGTCGCGAAACCAAGGGTTACGAGGACATGGTCAATGGCGGACGCAACGCCTTCCTGTCCGCGCCGGTGGTTTGCTCGCTGGAAGGCGGCGTGCCGGTGATCGTCGATGGCAGCGTGATCGGTTCGGTGGGTGTTTCCGGCGTGACCGCCACGCAGGATGCGCAAGTAGCGAAGGCCGGTGCGGCAGCAGTCGGCAACTGATAATTCAGGAGAAAAAGAACATGACCGAGCGCGTAACCCTGGGCCGCCTGCAAGTAGCGGCCAACCTGCAGCGATTCATCGAAGATGAAGTTCTGCCCGGTACCGGCGTCGATGCGGCCGCCTTCTGGAGCGGTTTCGATCAACTGGTCCACGACTTGGCGCCGAAGAACCGTGCGCTGCTTGCCGAGCGCGACCGCTTGCAAGTCGAGCTGGACAACTGGCACCGCAGCAATCCCGGCCCGATTGCCGACATGCCGGCCTACCGCGCCTTCCTCGAATCCATCGGCTACCTGCAGCCCGAGCCGGGCGAGGTGAAGATCAGCACCAGCAACGTCGACAGCGAAATCGCCACCCAGGCCGGCCCGCAACTGGTAGTGCCGATCGGCAACGCCCGTTACGCGCTGAACGCTGCCAATGCCCGTTGGGGCTCGCTGTATGACGCG
>DPSI01000144.1:440-7996 GCA_003527165.1 Pseudomonas sp. | reverse complement strand
AAACCGCCATCAAGCGGCTCAAGGCGCCGGTCAGCTGATTCTGCGCCTGCTGAAAACGCTGCAGCTTTTCCGGGTCGTCCAGGTCATCGGCACTGATCTGGATCGAGGTCGCCCTCGAGCGCGCCTCGGTTACGGCTGTCAAGGTGTCCTGCTCCTGGCGGGCGTAGCCCTTGACCGTCTCGACCAGGTTGGGAATCAAATCGGCGCGACGCTGGTACTGGTTCTCCACCTGGGACCAGGCGGACTTGACCTGCTCATCGTACTGGGGAATGTTGTTGATCCCGCAGCCGGCGAGCAGCCAGGACATGAACAGGACAACCGTCGATTGCCAAGCGGTTCGATAATGCTGCGTCTGCATGATGTGCTCGTCCATCCAAAAATCCAGGGTACAGGAATAAGGATAGCCAAGCGGTCCGAGAGTTCAGGGCGACTCTCGGATACGCCGCTGATGTGGCCTGGGCACTGGCAGACCAGGCCTGAAGCAGCAGGGATCAGATGACGCCGGCCCCACGCAAGGCCTCGAGTTGGCCTTCATCGATCCCCAGCAGACGCTGGAGCAACGCGGCGCTGTGCTCCCCCAACAGGGGCGGCGCGCTGCGATAGGCCACAGGCGACTCGGACAAACGAATCGGGCTGGCCACCTGCGGCACGGTGCCGGCCAGCGGGTGTGGTATGTCTACGCGCATGCCGCGGGCCTGCACCTGCGGATCGGCGAACACCTGCGCCAAGTCGTTGATCGGCCCGCAGGGCACGCCGGCCTGCTCCAACAGCGCGACCCATTCAGCGGTGGTGCGGAACACTGTGACCTGACGAATCATCGGCACCAGCTCCTTACGATGGGCCACGCGCGCCTTGTTGCTGGCGAAGCGCGGGTCATCCGCCCATTCAGGATGCCCGGCGACTTCGGCGAACTTGCGGAACTGCCCGTCGTTGCCAACGGTGAGAATGATGTCACCGTCCGCGGTCGGGAAATCCTGGTAAGGGACAATGTTCGGGTGGGCATTGCCCATGCGCTTGGGCGCTACGCCGGTGGTGAGGTAGTTCATCGCCTGGTTCGCCAGGCAGGCGACCTGCACGTCCAGCAGGGCCAGCTCGACATGCTGGCCGACGCCGCTCTGCTCGCGATGATTGAGTGCCGCCAGCACGCCGACGGTGGCGTAGAGCCCGGTGAGGATGTCGGTCAGCGCGACGCCGACTTTCACCGGCCCGGCACCCTCCTCGCCTTCGGCACGTCCGGTCAGGCTCATCAGCCCGCCGAGGCCCTGGATCATGAAGTCATAGCCCGCACGCTGGGCATACGGCCCGTCGCGGCCGAAACCGGTGATCGAGCAATAGATCAGTCGCGGGTTGATCGCCTTGAGGCTTTTATAGTCCAGCCCATACGCCGCCAGCCCGCCGACCTTGAAGTTCTCCAGCAGCACATCGCACTGCGCCACCAGCTCGCGAATGATCCGCGGGCCCTCCGGCTGGGTGAAATCCAGGGTCAATGACTGCTTGTTGCGGTTGGCGGCCAGATAGTAGGCCGCCTCCGAGGTGTTCTCGCCCTGCTGGTCTTTCAGATACGGCGGGCCCCAGTGACGGGTGTCGTCGCCGGTTCCGGGACGCTCGACCTTGATCACCTCGGCGCCTAAGTCACCGAGGATCTGCCCACACCAGGGGCCGGCAAGCACGCGAGACAGGTCGAGGACGCGAATATGCGACAGGGCACCGGACATGTAAAGAAGCCTCAAGTTGCAAGTTTCAAGCCGCGAGGTGCAGCCTGAAGATACGTAGGGTGGATGACGCTTTACCCATCCACCCTACGGTAGGGAAAGGGTTATCTCTGCATCGAAAGGCGGATGAAAAGAGCGTCATCCACCTTAGGAACTGGAGGCTGAACGAAGAGCCGTCTGCATGCGCTTTTCGTCCAGCATTGAGCCTCCAGCCGCTTTCGCGGCTCTTCTGCGTTTTAGAAAAACGCCTGGATACCGGTCTGGGCGCGGCCGAGGATCAGCGCGTGTACGTCGTGGGTGCCTTCGTAGGTGTTGACCACCTCGAGGTTGACCAGATGCCGGGCCACGCCGAACTCGTCACTGATACCGTTGCCGCCGAGCATGTCGCGAGCCAGACGCGCCACGTCCAGAGCCTTGCCGCAGCTATTGCGCTTCATGATCGAGGTGATTTCCACCGCCGCGGTGCCCTCATCCTTCATCCGGCCGAGGCGCAGGCAGCCTTGCAGCGCCAGGGTGATCTCGGTCTGCATGTCGGCCAGCTTCTTCTGAATCAGCTGATTGGCGGCCAACGGACGACCGAACTGCTGACGGTCCAAAGTGTACTGACGCGCGGTGTGCCAGCAGAATTCGGCGGCGCCCAGCGCGCCCCAGCTGATGCCATAACGGGCCGAATCCAGGCAGGTAAAGGGGCCGCGCAGGCCGCGCACGTCGGGGAAGGCGTTCTCTTCCGGGCAGAACACGTTGTCCATGACGATCTCGCCGGTGATCGACGCACGCAGGCCGACCTTGCCGTGGATCGCCGGGGCGCTCAGACCTTCCCAGCCTTTCTCCAGCACGAAGCCGCGAATGGCACCCTCGTCATCCTTCGCCCAGACTACGAAAACGTCGGCGATCGGGCTGTTGGTGATCCACATCTTGGCGCCGGAGAGGCGATAGCCACCGTCGACTTTCTTGGCACGCGTGACCATCGAACCCGGGTCGGAGCCGTGGTTCGGTTCGGTCAGGCCGAAGCAACCGATGTATTCGCCGCTGGCGAGCTTGGGCAGATACTTCTGCTTGGTTTCCTCGTTGCCGAATTCGTTGATCGGCACCATTACCAGCGAGGACTGCACGCTCATCATCGAACGATAGCCGGAGTCGATACGCTCGACCTCGCGGGCGATCAGGCCGTAGCAGACGTAGTTCAGCCCGCTGCCGCCGTAGGTCTCGGGAATGGTTGCGCCGAGCAGGCCGGTGTCGCCCATCTCACGGAAGATCGCCGCGTCGGTGCGCTCGTGACGGAAGGCTTCGAGCACGCGCGGGGCCAGCTTGTCGGCCGCGAACTGCTGCGCGCTATCGCGCACCATGCGCTCTTCGTCGGTGAGTTGCTGATCGAGCAGCAGCGGGTCGATCCAGTTGAAGCTTGCTTTGCCGGCCATGGGTGGTCCTCTTGTCGTAGACGGTGAACCGGGCACGAGGCCCGATGCAGCATTCGGATGGATTGATCCTAGAAGCTGAAACGGCGGACGGCAAACGAGTAATTCGCAACGACCTGTGCGCTTTACTCACTCCAAGGTATGCTTGTTAGGCCTTAAAGTCAGACTATTAGTGAGTCAGCCGCATAATGCGCCGCAAAATTCCCAGTACTGCCGCGCTTGTCGCCTTCGAGGCGGCGGCACGCCACCAGAGCTTTACCCGCGCCGCCGAAGAGCTGGCGTTGACCCAGAGCGCCATCTGCCGACAGATCGGCGGGCTGGAAGAATTTCTCGGGCTTGAATTATTCCGCCGTTCACGCCGCGGTGTGAAGCTGACCGAAGCTGGCCAGTCCTATGCACGCCGTGTCGCCACCCAACTCGATGCGGTGGAGCGCGACACCCTGTCGGTAATGGGACAGCAGGGCGCCCAGACCATCGAATTGGCGCTGGTGCCGACCTTCGGCACTCAATGGTTGCTGCCCCGGCTGCAACAGTTCCAGGCGCTGCACCCGGAAATCACGGTGAACCTGACCAACCGCACCCGCCCGTTCCTCTTTGCCGATACCGATTTTGATGCGGCAATCTATTTCGGCGACGGTGACTGGTCCGGTACCGTCGCCCACCCGCTGATGCCGGAGCATTCGCTGCCCGTTTGCAGCCCGACGCTGCTGGGCGAGACAGGCCAGCTGAGCCTTCAGACCATCGCCGAGATGCCGTTGCTGCAGCAGACGACTCGCCCTTACGCCTGGCGCCAATGGTTCGATTCGCTGGGAATGAAGGTCCCACGGGACATGACCGGCCCACGCCTGGAACTGTTCTCGATGCTGGCCCAGGCCGCCGAACACCAGATGGGCGTGGCGCTGATCCCGCCATTCCTGATCCAGCGTGAACTCGCCGAAGGACGGCTGGTAATCGCGCACCCGCACTCATACCGTCGCGAGGGCCAGGCCTACCACTTGATGATCCCTGAACGGCGGGTCGAGTCGGCGGCGATGAACGCGTTCCGCGACTGGCTGCTGGACGAAGCGCGCACCTGGATGACGCAGCACGACGGTGGTAGCTAATCGAAAACGTTGCCTCTGGCCCGGATGAACGACGCCGACCGAGCGCTTTGTGACCGGTGCGCTTGAAAGCCGCGTCCTCGTCCTTCTTACTACCGACCACGCCGCTGCGACAGGATGTAGGCCCAACGGCGCCAATCCAAGCATGTCACGAAGCCTCAAAGGCGTTTCAACCAGGGACAGGTAGAAAAGATGAGTGGTTACGTAGCCAATATTCCTAGGGCTAAACGGGAAGCTGAACTCAAAGAAGTCGAGCCGGCCGACTTGCATGCCGAACGCTGGGCCGAATACGAACGTCACGCCAAGCAGCCTGCCAAGCCAGCCGAGAAGGTCAAACTGGCCGTTCGGATCGGCGTATTTTTCGACGGCACCCGCAACAACGCCACCAACACAGCCCTCGGCATGGCCTGCGGTGCGCATCACTCGGTTCAGCCGGAAGATCTGGACGCCAGCTGCAAGCCGTATATGGCTGATCCGGATAGTAGTTATGGGAATGACATAACGAATATCAAAAAACTCAGCGAGTTATATTCGGCTCCACCGTCTCTGAAAGGCTCCGGTCTGCAGAAGCAAGCCTTTCGCAAGCTGTACATTGAAGGAATCGGCACCAACGCCGGGGGCGAGGACAGTGTTCTAGGCTCCGGCGCAGGCCGAGGCGATACGGGTGTCTCCGGGCGTGTGCAGCAGGCCTTTGACGGTATCAAAGACTTGATCGACACCTTGTACAAACGGAACCCGGATTGTGAGATCACCTCACTGACGTTCGATACCTTTGGCTTTAGTCGCGGTGCCGCCGCAGCAAGGCATTTCGCCAATGAGGTCGTCAGAGGCACACAGGGCCCGCTGAGGGCAGCGCTTCAAGACAATCGCAAGGCTTTCAGTCAGAGCTTCGTAGAGCGCTATCAACGCGATATCAATATGGGGTTTATCGGACTGTTCGATACCGTCGCATCCGTCGGCGGCTTGGTGAATCTGGGCCATGTCAGGAGCTCCATCACACCTTGGCTAAATCTGTACCTGCCCCGTAAATACTTCACCGACGTGATTCATCTGGTGGCCCGTGACGAGGTACGTGCCAACTTTCCCTTGACCCGAGTGAAACCAGACCACACCGAGATTACGCTACCCGGCGCACACTCGGACATTGGTGGTGGCTATTTGAATGATGCTGAAGAATGCGTGCTGGTCAGCCCCATGCAGGCCCTGGAGGTACGCCTGGGCGTCGATATAACCACGACCTCCATCTACCGAGACGCTGCGCAGGCCAAGGAGCGCTTGGTCGCCGAAGGCTGGCCGGCGTCCATGCTCGAAATCGTCACTCCAGAACCCCAGTTGCTACCTGCCGAACCGACGGATCGACTGGCCCCTCGGCAACAGCGGGTCTTTGCCGGGCTGCAGCTACGCCGCCAGGTTAGGGGCGAGCTATCGCGGGTCTATCTACGCGTTATGTATGAATTGGCTAAGCGGAAGGGGGTACGGTTCGAAGAGATTGACGACCATGACCCCAACTACGCGATGCCAGCAGAGCTTCAGCCTCTCAGCGACCGCTTTGCAGCGGGGGACTACAACACTACCCTTGCTGAAGAAGAGTGGCTAAAGCGCCGCTATATCCATATTTCGGCACACCGGAACAACCCGCTTAAAAAACGGACACCCAGCGGGGTCGACCTAATCTATATCAACTCTCCCAGCACCGATGGGATCCGCCGGCAACATCCCCATGTGCCTGACTGGACCTTATTACTATGATTAAGCCCTTTATCGTGCTGCTGGGCGCGCTACTTCTGTGCGGTTGCCAAACTGCAGATTCGCTGTCCGCAAAAAACGACCCAAAGGCACGCTGGTGGAGCCTCGAATTTCTAGGGCCTAACTACATGATTGGCTGGGTCGAGGCCAGCGCAGTAGAAGATGTCAACGGCCAGTTTTTTAATCACGGCAGCGGTGGTGTCATTGGCAATGGAAACCCAGGTTATGCAACCGAAGCGGCCAGAGGCTGGGTCGATGGGTCGGTGGAAACATAAGGGCAGTCGTTGGGGCGGATCTGCCAAAACGAATTTTGGTGCGCTGGCAGTCCGTAGTGGAGCCGCAGACTTACCGAGCCTGGGTAGAAATTCCTGAAGCGGCCCGAGAGATCATGCACACCTCCACACACCGACGCTGCCCCGAAACACCTGAGCGGACAGCTCGCTATATGGCCTCGGTTTACCTTGGTTTGGCACCGGGCGGGGTTGTTCAAGTTTGGGTAGTGAATGGCTGTGGTTATGCAATCAAGGTCGCGCGCGGCAAAGGTGAGATAGAGCCACTCGGGCCGCACTTGGGGAAATCTGGAGGGCATTACTACCCCCAGTCTCAAGCATCAAAGCGCTACGTTGAAAAGTACGGCATTCCCTACGGGAGCTGGTAAAAGCCGCACGGCAGCGTTGGCGACCTAGGCATTAGCCTACAGGCGAAGCCTTGAATACCTGAGCAGGGCTGATCGGAAGCATACGGTCCTGCCTGCCCGCGATGTCCAAGGCCAACGCCCGATCCCCTACAGACGCCCCGCTACCGCACCCAGGGCCAGACGCACCACCAACAAATCAAGCCGCCTCGGGCTTTTTCTTGCGCGGTTTGAGGTATTTGGTCAAGCCCTGGAACCACATCACCAGTGCCGGGTTGCCCTGGATCTGGATGTTCTTGTTCTGGATGCCTTGCATAAAGGCAAGCTGCTTGTTCTTCGCGTTCATGGTCGCGAAGCCGTAGGCGCTGTCCTTGAAGCCGATGGCAAAAGCCGGCTCGCTAGCGTGACCGCTATGGCTGGTGACGCGCTGATCCTTGACCACATAGTGCCGCGCAACTTTGCCGTCGAGGGTATGCAGCTGGAACGTCAGGTGCTTGTCGCTAAGCTGTTTCTGGAAGTCTGGGTTGTTACGGCTGGCTTTGGTCATCAGGCGACCAAGCATCCAGAGAAGAAAGCGAAATTTCATGTATTTCCCGGCTGATGGCGAAAGTTCGCGCATTGTATCGGCTTGCCGAGGATTTTCCATCGACTGCTTAGCAGGGCACCCGGAGCCGAGCGGGCTCCGGGCAACGCGAATTCAATTGATCGCGTCTTTGAGCATCTTTCCCGGCTTGAAAGCCACGGTGTTGCTGGCTTTGATGGTGACAGGCTCGCCCGTCTGCGGATTTTTGCCCGTACGAGCACCTCGATGTCGCTGTAGAAAGGTGCCAAAACCAACCAGGGTGACGCTGTCTTTTCGGTTGAGCGCGTTGGTGATTTCATCCAGTACGGCGTTGAGTACACGGTTGGCCTGATCCTTGGTGAGATCGGCCTTGTCGGCGATGGCGGC
>DPSI01000144.1:0-391 GCA_003527165.1 Pseudomonas sp. | reverse complement strand
ATTGTCGGCGATGGCGGCTGCGAGTTCCGGTTTGCGCATGGGTAGCCTCTAAGACTTTATTGTTTTTCTGTTTCGCTGTTCTCCGAACAGCGTTCCGACGCGCTGCAACAGCTCTACACTGCGGCAGCGCCACTGGGAGCATGGCACGCTGCTAGCACTCGCGCCAGCCCCCGCCAGCGCTTTACCGGATCATTCGGAAGACTTTAACGACAGAACTTGAGGCAGTTCCGCCAACACCGGCGGCAGCTGCTTATTCAGCGACAGCCGCTCCTGCACAGCCGTCCCGGTCAGCGCATAACCCAACAGGCGGTCATCGCCATCGCGGAACAGTGCCTTGATGTCGTTGCCCTCACCGTCCACGCTCCAACTGCCCTCGCTGCCAGCCGCAGGT
>DPSI01000147.1:4800-5120 GCA_003527165.1 Pseudomonas sp. | reverse complement strand
GCGCCAGGCGATACTCAGTGATATTCAAGAACAGCTGCTCGCTGGGAGCCTCAGCATAGGCAATGCCGCCAAGCGCCTACGCCGCGACGTCACCGGGCTGCGGCAAGAACAGTTCGCGCGCATGTGCAAAATCTCGCTGCGCACCCTGAGGCAACTGGAGCAGGACGACGGCAACCCCACCCTGCAAACGCTCAACGGGGTATTCAATCGCTTCGGAATGCGGGTAGGAATAGTGCCGATGCGACGATAACCGAAGAAAAGGTCCCGCCGTGAATGCACACAACGGGCCTGCCACATAGAAGCTTCGCCCCGAGGCGGGC
>DPSI01000147.1:0-4597 GCA_003527165.1 Pseudomonas sp. | reverse complement strand
CCCGAGGCGGGCCTCCCACAAAAGAAACCAAAGCAAAGCAAAAGCGTCCGGCGTATACCGCCCCCTGTGGGAGGCGCGCCCTCGCGGCGAATGCAGGCGATAGCCTGCCAGCAAACACCTCTATTCCGTCGGCCCCACTTTCCGCTGCTGATAAATCAAATCGACGATCTCACCCTCAGGCACATACCCACTCACCACCTCGCGCAGCAGCACCCGAACCTGCGGATAATCATCGCGCTCCACAGCCTTGAGCAGTTTTGCCAGCACCTCGCGCAGCACATCCCAGGTGAAGTACTCCTCGTCGGCCCGCATGATCATCGGGTGCTCGGTCGGGCTTACGTTGTCGCCAATCAGCAGCTCTTCATACAGCTTCTCACCCGGCCGCAACCCGGTGAACTCTATGGCGATATCCCCGTGCGGGCTTTTCTCCGAGCGAATGCTCAGCCCCGATAGGCGGATCAGCTTCTCAGCCAGCTGAGCAATGAGCACCGGCTTACCCATGTCCAAGACGAAAACATCACCACCCTGCCCCATGGAGCCCGCCTGAATCACCAACTGCGCCGCTTCGGGAATGCTCATGAAGTAACGTGTGATCTTGGGATGGGTCACCGTCACTGGCCCACCAGCACGAATCTGCTCGTAGAACCTTGGAATTACCGAACCAGATGAGCCCAGGACGTTACCGAAGCGGACCATGGTGAAACGGGTCTTATTGACGTGATGGACACCTTCTTCGGCAGCGAAAAGCACCGGCGCGGTTTCACGGCTCAGTGCCTGCAAAATCATTTCCGCCACGCGCTTGGTACTGCCCATCACATTGGTGGGCCGAACCGCCTTGTCGGTCGAAATAAGCACGAAGTTCGAGACGCCAGCCTGGATCGCCGCCTGCGCGGTATACAGGGTTCCAAACGTATTGTTCAGCACCCCTTCCGCAATGTTGTGCTCGACCATCGGGACGTGTTTATAAGCAGCGGCGTGATAGACGGAGTTGACCTTCCAGGTGCGCATGACATCAACCATGCGAATGCCGTTTCGGATCGAGCCGAGAATCGGCACCAGCCGCACCGGGAGAGACTCACGCTCGATCCTGCTTTCCAGCTCACCATGAATACGGTAGAGATTGAACTCGCAGTGCTCAAAAAGGAGCAGGGTTCGTGGCTTGGTGGTAATGATCTGACGACATAGCTCGCTGCCGATAGAGCCACCAGCGCCAGTCACCAATACTACCTGATCGCGAATGCAACGTTCGAATAGCTCCTGGCGCGCGAGCACCGCATCGCGCCCGAGCAAGTCCGCGATATCGACTTCCTGGAGATCTTCGACCTTCACTCGACCACTGGCCAAATCCATGACAGCCGGCACGCTTCGAACATGGAGCGGAAACGGCTCCAGGCTTTCCAGCACCTCTCGCCTCCGAGCGCGAGACGCGGAGGGAATCGCCAGGAGAATTTGCTGAGCAGCCGTCTCGTTGATCAGTTGCTGGATGTGTTTTGGCTTGTAGACCCGAAGTCCCGAGATGGTTCTGTTTGCAATATTCGGGTCATCATCGATGAATGCGACCGGGCGCATCGTCCGTCCCATCCGCAGCGCTGCTAGCAATTGGTTGCCTGCCGCGCCCGCACCATAGATAGCCACGCGCGTCAGACCGGCGTCCGGTCGTTTGAAATTCAGGGTTTGCCCTGCCGCAAACCAATGCCCCATGAAGTATTGGCGCATGACCAGCCGCAGCCCGCCAATCAGTACCAGGCTCAGCCACCAATAGTTCAGGACCAGGGAACGGGGAATGACCTTAGGGGCGTCCTGATACCAATACACGATCAGCGAGAGCATCAGGGCAGAAAGTGTTACCGCCTTGGCGATTGCTATCAGCGCATCGTTGCCGAAATAACGCATTACCGCCCGGTACATACCGATACGAATAAACAACGGAATCGCAATTAACGGTGCGACCGCGAACAACCACGCATGCACGCCGAACGGATCGATGGTCTTCGCGTCACCCAAGCGAACCACGAACGCCAGCCACAAGGCTGCCCACACCAAGACGACATCAGTCGCTACCTGGACGAGCCTTTTAATTCTTCGAGGTAACCTGACAAGGTGGCGGCGCCACTTCTCAGCCAATCTCAACACAGCAACACCTCGATTATGTTTCCCTTTCAGCAAAACCCGTATCAGAGAAGCGTAAGTGCAAACCTCTGCAGGCCTGTCTATTCTTTCAGGCCTGGCTGCTCTGGCTGACCGGCCTTCAGTCTGACAACAATCCAAACCAGCGGAGCATAGGCGACCACCAACCCTACCGCTCCATCTAATCGTTCAAACCCAACCGTCAGCGCGATGGGCAACAACCACAGAACGTTCACAGCCAGAACTCCCAGAGTCACCGGCAGGTGCCCTCCGAGGCGCCGAGAAGCGATCTGGTACGCATGGCTGCGATGCGCCTCGTACACTTTGACGCCGCGTAATAAACGTCGCACCAGCGTCCAGGTCGCATCCACGATAAATACCCCAAGCAGGATCAACCAGCACCACAGCAGCTGCGGCGCCACCCAGGCAGCCTGGATCGAAAGTGCACCGATTGCGATGCCGAGAAATCCGCTTCCTGCATCCCCCATGAAAATTCGGGCAGGAGGGAAATTCCAGACCGCGAAACCTGCGACCGCTGCGGCCAGCAAAACCGGCGCAAGCATATCGCTGGAAAAACCCAATAAAGCATAAATCGATGCGGCACCAAGACAGACGGTCAACGCCTCGACACTGGCGATACCATCTATCCCATCCATAAAGTTATAAAGATTGAGATGCCAGACCAGCCAGATCGCCGCAAACGCATGCCCCCACCAACCAAGCTCAAGTGTCAGCCCGAACAACTCCACCGACGGGAGCCCACCGAGCCAATACAGCACCCAGGCCGCTGCGGAAAAATGTCCGAGCAAGCGCCAGCGCGCCGGGATATGACCATGGTCATCGAGGAAGCCGATAACAGCTACACCGCAACCGCCCCCCCCTAAACCCCATGTTGCGGACCAGGGAATGAGCCCCAACCAGGAGATAACCGGCAAAGCAAAGACCAGACTGACGACGATCGCAACTCCACCCCCGCGTGGCGTCGGTACCACATGCGAGCTACGGGCATTTGGAACATCTATAAGGTCACAGCGCAACGCATAGTGCCGCAGTATCCAGGTCAGCAAAAACGAAGCGCCGAAAACCAGCGGCAACAACCAGAACACGGCACCCATCACGAACTCCCTAGATTTACGACCATCGCCCCGAGGTCAGACCCACAAAAGCCGCAACAGCGCCCACCGAATCCTGTGGGAGGCGCGCCCTCGCGGCGATTGCAGGCCACAACGCATGCCACCAAGCTCAGTATCCAATCAAAGCCCTGCCACAAATGCAGCAGCCGTCGAAGCAAGTGCGCTGTCCACACTCACCGGCGGCGTCCACCCTAGCAACGTTCTGGTCTTCCCGATATCAACCTGCAACGAACCACAGACACGCTCCATCACGGCTCGCTTGCCGAGTAAAACGCCTGCTCCCTTCAGCAAAGCAAGAGGGACGGGGACCAGCCGCGCCGGTTTGCCAAGCGCTTCCCCTAGCCGGCGCAGCAGTTCGGCAGTCGAAAGGTCTTCCCCATCGCTGATCAAAAATGCCTGCCCGGCCGCATCCGGATGGTCCAGGCAAATCATCAGTAAATCGACCAGATTATCCAGCGCTACGAGGCTGCGACCGTTTCGTATGGCGCCAAACGGTAGCGGAATCCCCTTGTCCAAGCATTTCATCATGCTGAGGAAATTCGCTTTAACGCCTGGCCCGTACACCAGCGGAGGACGAACGATGACCACCTCCAGTCCAGTCTCCGCCATCAGCGCCATCAGCGCCCTCTCCGCCTCCATCTTCGATACGGCATATGGATCGACCGGACAAAGCACAGCATCGGCTGTGAAAGGTTTACCGTAAGGCGTGCCCTCACCATGCACCTTCACCGTACTGAGGAACACAAAGCGCCTGACGCCTGCCTGCGCCGCAGCGCGAGCCAGGTTCAAAGTACCGTCCAGATTTACAGCCCGGAACGCCGCGAGCGGATCAGCGTCGCGCTCCGCCATCACGTGAACCCGTGCGGCGCAATGAACGACCACGTCCACATCGTCGAACAATCCAGTCCGGAACTCAGCTTTTGCCAAATCGCCTAGTTCAACCCACTGAACGGTACCAGCGGGTAACACGCCACAAAACGCTGCCGCCCCGTAGAGCGGAAGCCTTCTCACCGCCGCAACAGTGAAACAACCTGACTGCAATGCCAGCCGCTGCACCAGCGCCTTGCCGACGAAGCCGCTCGCGCCCGTGACGAGCACTCGCATCAGTTGGCTTCCTCGATGAGCTCGAGCACATCCTTGGCCATGGCGGACATGATCCGACTGCGCGCATAGCGCTCGACAAACACTGGGCGCGGCATCTGTTCAAGACTCAACCGCCCCAACGCAGCAACCGCTCCATCGATATCGCAAGGAGCAAATACCGCCGCGTTGGCAATCTCAGCACTTACAAAATCGGCAGCATAGCCTGCGACTCCGGCCCATATAGGTTTGCCGGT
>DPSI01000146.1:5877-6279 GCA_003527165.1 Pseudomonas sp. | reverse complement strand
CGTCGGCGATCTGGTCGAGGTGCTGGTGCAGGCGCTGGAATGCCATGAAGTGGAAGAGGGTGCGATCAATGTCGGGCTCAATCGCGCCACTTCGCTGAACGAGTTGCTGGCTTCCATTGGCGATGTGCTGGGCGGGCTGCCACCCGTGAGTTACCAGGCGGCGCGAAGTGGCGATATCCGCCACTCACGAGCGAACAATGCACGTCTGTTGCAGCGCTTTCGGTTGCCGGAGCCGGCGACTGATATGCGCAGCGGGTTGGCAAAACTGCTAAACGGTTAGGGCGCCATGGGCTTGGTACCGGCTCGCGGGCGCTGAGCGGTAAGAGCGCCATACCGTTACAAGCTTGTTGCGTCACCTAAGCAGGCACCCCCATCAGCAGCAAAGGCGCCCGAAGGCGCCTT
>DPSI01000146.1:0-5828 GCA_003527165.1 Pseudomonas sp. | reverse complement strand
AAAGGCGCCCGAAGGCGCCTTTGCTCTATCTGCGATCGACGTTACTGGTTTCGTCAAAACTTGTAGCCGAGGCCGACCATGTAAACCATTGGGTCTACCTCTACGTCGACTTTGGCGCGAACGCCAAGAACAGTGTTGTCGACATACGCATCGGTATCGATGTCGATGTAGCGCACTTGCGCGTTGATCATGATCTGGTCGGTCAGCATGTAATCCATACCGACCTGGGCAGCCCAGCCCCAAGAGTTCTTCACCCGGAAGTTATCAAAACCGCCTGCCGTAGCGGCGCTGCCGACGCTTTCGTCGAAAAACCAGGTGTAATTGACACCAGCGCCTACATATGGCTGGAAAGTTGATTGGCTATCCATTGGGTAGTAAACGAGGCTCAAGGTTGGCGGCAGGTGCTTGAGGTCGCCAAGCTTGCCATCTGCAATGCCATCGGCTGTTCCAGAAATAGACACGTCATGCTGGAAAGGTGTTGCAGCGAGCAGCTCGATCCCGACGTGATCCGTAAGCATGTAAGCAAAGTTAAGGCCCAGCTGAGTGTCGCTGTCCAGCGAGGCTTTGCCGCCAAGGTTAGCGCCAGCCAGCGCGCCACGGTCCACGAGAATGCCCGAGGTTTCCTCACGCGGATCAACCGTAATGGCACCGGCGCGCAGAATCACATCACCCGCCTGATGGGCCTGGGCGAAGGGGGCGGCGAGGGCCACGGCCAGCACGGAAGCGGTAAACAGGGTCTTGCGCATAATGGAACTCCATCCAGACATGATGTGTTGCGAATGGTGGCCATGGTAGGGCGTGCAGGCCTGCCGATTTTGATCCAGCTCAACGAAACGCACCGCTTTGCCTGGATTGCGACGTATTGCCCGTGTTGCCTTCCTTTGCGTATCTAGATGATAATGTTTCTCTTTCGAGTTTGACCTTCGTCTGCAAGGACCCATCAATGCAAGCCCTTATTCCCCGCCTCCTGGCGGTCGCCGTGTTGCCATGCTGCGTGCAGCTCCACGCAGCCCCGCTGGATGCCGCGCTTGATGAAAGTCAGCGTCTGGCCGCCGAGGCCAAGGCATCGCAAGCGCGTATCGAACAGCTCGATGACACCACTCGGCAGATGCTCAACGATTATCGCAGCGCCGTGCAGCAGGCCGAGGCACTGAAAGCCTATAACGAGCAGTTGACCGAGCTCACCGCGGGGCAGCGCAAGGAACTCGATGGCTTCGAGCGTCAACTGGACAGCATCGAACGCACCCAGGAGGCCGTTGCGCCGCAGATGGGGCGCATGATCGAGGTGCTCGAGGAGTTCATCGCGGCGGATCTGCCGTTCCTTCCCGACGAGCGTGCCGATCGCCTCGCCAGCCTACAGGACATGCAAGCCCGCGCCGATGTCAGCCTGGCCGAGAAATACCGTAGGATTCTCGAGGCCTATCAGATCGAGAGTGATTACGGACGCACGCTGGAAGCCTGGCGCGGCGAGCTGCCCGTCGAGGGCGGAAGCCGTAGTGTCGAGTTCCTGCGCCTGGGTCGGACCATGCTTTATTACCAGACGCTAGACGCTCACGAGAGCGGTTGGTGGAATCCACAGACCCGTACCTGGGAAGTGCTCGATGGCAGCGCGCGCCGGCCCATCACCAAGGCCATCGCCATCGCCCGCCAACAGCAGGCCCCCGCCTGGCTCGAATTACCCATCAAGACCCTGGCCAAGGAGGCTGCGCAATGAGCCGTTTGTTGACGTTGTTGCTCATCGGCCTGTTGCCGGCCTTGGTTCAGGCGGCCGAGCCCTTGAGCCCTGATCAGCTGCTGCAGCGCATTCGCAGCGAGCGCGCAGCGGAAGTCGACGCCATGCAGGCGCGCGAGCAGGCCTTCATCCAGAATCGCAGTGAGCAAGCGCAGCTACTGGCAACTGCCAATGCCGTGCTTGAAACGCAGAAAGCTGAAGCCGAGCGCCTGAAAGCGGAATTCGACCGTCAGGAAGCTGAGCTGGCCGAGCAGGAAAAACTGCTGGCGCAGCGGGTCGGCCATCTCGGCGAGCTGTTCGGGGTCGTTCGTCAGAGCGCTGGTGATATCGCCGGTCAATGGGAGGATAGCCTGCTCAATGCGCAGTACCCGGAGCGGCTCGAGCGGCTCAAGGCGCTGGCCGAAAGCCGCGCGCTGCCTTCGGCGGAGGACCTGGACAGCTTCTGGATGACCTTGCTTGAGGATCTTGCCGCCAGCGGTCGGATCGAGAAGGTGGAGCTGCCCGTGGTGGGCGCTGACGGTCAGCGCAGCGTGCAGTCGGTGCTGCGCGTCGGTGGTTTCTCGGCCTTCACCGATGATGCGTTTCTACGCTATGAAAGCGGCGCCAGTGAACTGCTGACCCCCGGTCGTCAGCCCTCTGGTATGGATCTGGTCGATGATTACCTGAGCAGCAGCGATGCGCTCGCGACTTTGCCGATCGACCCGAGCCGCGGCTCGTTGCTGGCGCAGCTGCAGCGCCAGCCGCAGCTGTGGGATCGCATTCAGCAGGGCGGCCTGGTCGGCTGGGTCATCCTGGTGCTGGGCGCTATCGGCCTGCTGCTCGCCATTTGGCGCATGGTCTATCTGACCGGTGTCGGCCGCGCCGTGGGTCGGCAGATGCGCGAACTCAATCAGCCGCGTGCTGACAACCCGCTGGGGCGCATCATCGGGGTTCTCGGACCCAAGCCGCAGCTCTCGGATTTGGAAACCCTGGAGCTGAAACTCGACGAGGCGATTCTTCAGGAAACTCCTCCACTGGAACGCGGCCAGCCGCTGCTCAAGTTGCTCAGCGCAGTGGCGCCGTTGCTCGGCCTGCTGGGTACCGTGACCGGTATGATCGTGACCTTCCAGGCAATCACCCAGAGCGGCGGCGGAGATTCCAGACTGATGGCCGACGGCATTTCCCAAGCACTGGTAACCACGGTGCTGGGTCTGGTGGTGGCGATTCCGCTGCTGTTTCTGCACAGCCTGCTGGCCAGCCGTAGCAAGGCGCTGATCCAGTTGCTCGAGCAGCAGAGCGCCGGCCTGATCGCGTTGCATCTATCAGGGACACCGCGTCGTGACTGAGCTGCACGGCCACTGGCTGAGCCTGATCGACAGCGCTTACTCGCTGCTCGACTTCATGGCTGCGGGCGGCGCTGTGATGTGGGCACTGGCTGCCTTGTGCGTGCTCTATTGGACGCTGGTGTTCGAGCGTCTGTGGTTTATGCGTCGGGTATTTCCGCGCTGGGTCGAAACCCGGCGCCAGGCCTGGGCGCAACTGGGCAACGAGTCCGGCAGCTGGCAGCGCGCGGTGCGTAGCGCCTGGCTGGCCCAGGCTCAGCAACAGCTGGCCGGTCCCTTGCGGATGAGCAAGACCTTGGTGGCGATGTACCCGCTGCTCGGACTGCTCGGCACCGTTAGCGGCATGATCGCGGTTTTCGATGTGCTGGCGCTCAACGGCACCGGCAATCCTCGCGGCATGGCCGCGGGCGTCTGGCAGGCGACCCTGCCGACCATGGCTGGCATGGTGCTGGCCATCACTGGACTGTTCAGTCTGGCGCGTCTTGAACGTATTTCGCGCCAGGCTCTCGACCGGCTGGCCGACCAGCTGCGTCACGACTGAGGATTACCGGATGCGTATGCGTCGCCACCATTACCAGCAGGAAGAAGACACCGGCATTGACCTGACGCCGATGCTCGATGTGGTCTTCATCATGCTGATCTTCTTCATCGTCACCAGCTCTTTCATCAAGGAGTCCGGTGTCGAGGTTCAGCGGCCTCAGGCCGATACCGCCAGCGCCCAGGACAAGGGCAACATTTTGATTGCGGTGACTGCGGACGGTCAGGTTTGGATCGATAAGCAAGCTGTGGATGTACGCAGCGTGCGTGCACACGTCGAGCGCATGCGCGTCGACCAGCCCGAAGGCGCGGTGGTAGTCCAGGCCGATCAGGATGCCCGAACCGGCCTGGTGGTTCAGGTCATGGATCAGGCGCGTCTGGCCGGGGTCCAGGACGTGGCGCTTGCTGCCAGTTCGGGAGCGCAGTGATGGTTCGTGGACTGACCCGCGTCGGGTTGTCCTTCCTCGCCGCCTGCGTGGTGGCGTTGCTGTTGTTTGCGCTGATGCTGAGCATGGTCAACCCGCCGCGTAGCGAGGTGACGGACGATCCAGTGGCCATCGCCAATTTCGTGCGTATGGACAACCGCAACGAAAGCACTGCTACACGCTCACGGCAGCAGGCACCACAACCGCCTCAGCCGAAGACACCGCAGCCCCCAACGCCGCCGACACCGAGCATGGCTAGCCCAAGCGCTAACCTGCCGAAACTCGATCTGCAGTTGCCTAACATCGACAGCGGCCTGGCCGTCGCCAGCGCACCGGCCCCCAGCCTGAGCGGCTTGACCGCGGCGGCACCAGCCGAAACGCCAGCCCCGCCTCCCGCTGCGCCCGCGGTTGCGGATACGGCTGCGCAATCTGGCGGCCCTGAGCAGGAAGTCATGCCGCTCAACGATGTCCGTCCCGAGTATCCTTATCGAGCACGCCAGCGTGGCATCGAAGGCCACATCAAACTCGCCTTCACCATCACGCCGGCCGGCAAGGTCGAGAACATTCGTGTCTTGGAAGCCTCGCCACGCAATGTGTTCGACCGCGAAGCACGCCGCGCTGCTGCTCGCTGGCGTTTCGCACCGCGGACCGAAAACGGCTCTGCGGTATCGCGTGAAGCTTTAAAAACCCTGCATTTCCGTCTGCAAGGAGAACGCTGACATGCCACGTTTGCTGTTATTGATCTCGTTGTTGTTCGCTGTCTCGACTCACGCTGCCCAAAGCATCGACCCGGCAGTATTCAAAGCACTGGAACGTGCGCAGGGCGCGCAGGAGAAGGGTGACTATGGTGCGGCGCATAGAGCCCTCAAACAGGCCGAGGCCAAGCCAGGCAGTGTGGAGCAGGCGCTGCTATGGCGTAGCCGGGCGTATCTGGCCTGGGCCGAAGGCAACAACCGGCAGGCGTTGGAATTGCTCGACAAGGCGATCGCGAGCGGCAAACTGGACGAGACGATGCTGCCGAACGAGCGGCTCAATCTGGCGAAACTCAATCTGATCGAGCGTCGCTACGCCAAGGTGGTCAGTCTGCTGGGCTCGCCTGCCGAGGCAAACGAAGAAATACTGCAGATGCTGGTCCAGGCCTACCAGGGGCTCGGGCAGCACAGCAAGGCACTGCCGCTGGCAGAGCGTTACGTTCAGGCCAACCCCAACGCTGCGGATACCTGGCTGCAGTTGCTAGTGGCCGGGAATGCCGAACTGAAACGCTACGAGGCAGCCGAGCGCTGGCAGCGTCGCCTGCTCGGCCGTCACCCGGACCAAGCCAAGGGCTGGCGTCAGCTGGCGGGCTTGCAGCAGCTGGCGGGAGACGAGGACAAGGCGCTCGCGACCCTACGTGCCGCGCATGCCAAGGGACTGCGTTTCAGCGAGGCGGAACTGGACAATCTGGTGCTGCTGGCTGGCGCCGCTGGCCAGCCTTGGCAAGGGGCGAAGCTGCTGCAAGGCATGCTCGAGTCGCGCTTGTTGGCCGACAATGCCAGCCGCCAGGAGCGTTTGGGCATGCTGTGGTGGCAGGCGCGTGAGCGTGCGGCGGCATCGAAAATCTATCACCAGTTGGCCATGCAGTCGGGCACCGCCAAATTCTGGATGAACGTGGCCCAGCTGGAACTCGAGCAAGCCCGCTGGCAGGCTGGCCTCGATGCGCTGAAACAGGCTGAACGCGCTGGCGCCGAGCGCCGCAAGGTGCGTGCCTGGCGTGAGTGGGCCGAAGGCGAGCTGAGCTTCGAGCGCCAACGTCAGGTCGCCAGCGCTCGGTGA
>DPSI01000334.1 GCA_003527165.1 Pseudomonas sp. | reverse complement strand
CGCCGTTTCCAAAGACGCAATCAAGGCCTTGCTTCGTGACGGCAGCGAACGCAGCATCAGTTGGGAAAGCATGAAATGGGCCCGACCGTTCATCAACACCAACAGCCTGGGCCCGCAACCGAAAGCGCCGTCAGATGTAGTCAAGCCGGGAGACGTCATCCGCGTCCGAGTCGTCGATGACGAAACGCTGTTCAGCCAGGTACCTCAGGCGCAGGGCGCATTGGTCTCCCTCGATCCACTTGACGGGTCCATCGAAGCATTGACTGGGGGCTTTTCCTTCGGTCAAAGCAATTACAACCGCGCGATCCAGGCCAAACGCCAACCCGGTTCAAGCTTCAAACCCTTTGTTTATAGCGCAGCATTGGATGCGGGATTCACCCCCGCGACTCTGGTCAACGACTCCCCCATCGTCTTCGTCGAAGAAGGCGTGAATCGCGTCTGGCGCCCCAAGAACGACAACAACACCTTTCTCGGTCCGATCCGCCTGCGCGAGGCACTTTACAAATCGCGCAACTTGGTTTCGATCCGACTGCTGCAGACCCTTGGCATTCCATCTACCCTCAGCTACATCAAACGCTTCGGATTCAAAACCGAAGATCTGCCTGCGAACCTATCGCTAGCGCTTGGTACCGCAACCCTGACGCCAATGGAAATCGCTACCGGCTGGACCGTATTTGCCAATGGCGGCTACAAGATAGAACCCTATCTGATCGAACGCATCGAGGATCGAGACGGCAAGGTGATATTCGAGGCGAACCCGGCGCGCGTACCGGAGCACGGCGCAGTTCAAGCAGAAGACAGCGACGCGGCGGTTACCGCCTACGCACGGAACGACACGACGCTACTGCCAGACGATTCGGAGCCAGCCAGCCAACAGCCGGTGTATGCCGAACAGGTCATTGACGAGCGCACCGCCTACATCATGACCAGCATGCTGCAGGACGTTATCAAGCGCGGCACTGGCCGGAAAGCCTTGGCGATGGGCCGGGCCGATATCGCCGGAAAGACCGGTACCACCAACGAGTCCAAGGACAGCTGGTTCTCCGGGTATAACGCCGACATCGTGACAACCGTCTGGACCGGCTTCGACCAGCCCCAGAGCCTCGGCCGGCGGGAATATGGCGGAACGGTCGCGTTGCCTATCTGGATGAAATACATGAGTTCGGTATTGGAGGGGATGCCCGAGCATGCGCCCACCGAACCCGAAGGTATTCTGACACTGCGGATCGATCCGAAAAGCGGCCGCGCGGCCGCTCCGGGCACACCCGATGCCTACTTTGAAATCTTTCGAAGCGAAGACTCACCACCCAACATGGACGACGAGCTGACGCCAGGCTCCATCTTGCCCGACAGCCCACTACCGGCGTCCGAGGCGGCACCGATCGACCTTTTCTAAGCTTGCCGGAATCCTGCTAACCGCCGCCTGGCGCGGCGGTTAGCAGAGGGTTTCAACAGACCAAACAAAGCGCTTCCCCGCCAGCAAGCTGTCTCCAAATAAAAAACCCCAGCCAAAGCCGGGGTTTTTCGTGGCACCGCAAGCCCCGCCGAAGCAGGCCGATGACCGAGCCAGTTAGCTACTGAACACGTCGTCGACCGACTTGAGCGGGTAGTTCGACGGATACGGCAAGGTCGCCACACCACTTTCGATCGCCGCCTTGGCCACCGCGTCGGAAACAAGCGTAATCAGACGAGGGTCCATCGGCTTCGGAATGATGTATTCACGACCGAACTGCAGTTGCTCTACGCCATAAGCGGCGGCGACTTCAGCGGGGACCGGCAGCTTCGCCAAGTCGCGCAAGGCCAATGCTGCAGCGATCTTCATCTCTTCATTGATGCGTGACGCACGGACATCCAATGCTCCACGGAAAATGAATGGGAAGCCCAGAACGTTATTGACCTGGTTCGGATAATCCGAACGACCGGTGGCCATGATCACATCGGAACGGGTCGCATGTGCGAGCTCTGGACTGATTTCCGGATCCGGGTTCGAGCAAGCAAAGACTACCGGGTTCGCCGCCATACGCTTGAGGCCTTCGGCACTCAACAGATTGGCGCCGGACAAGCCAACAAAGACATCAGCCCCATCGAGCGCGTCATCCAGCGTGCGGCGTTCGGTTTCGTGAGCGAATATAGCCTTGTACTGATTGAGATCGTCGCGACCGGCATGGATGACACCCTTGCGATCGATCATGAAGATATTTTCGACCCTCGCCCCCATGCTGACCAGCAACTTCATGCAGGAGGTCGCCGCAGCGCCAGCGCCGAGACAAACGATTTTGGCCTGTTCCAGCGTTTTGCCGGCGATCTCCAAAGCATTAAGCATGCCCGCCGCGGTGACAATGGCGGTGCCATGCTGGTCATCGTGGAATACCGGGATATCGCATTGCTCGATCAGCGCCCGCTCGATCTCAAAGCACTCGGGTGCCTTGATATCTTCCAGGTTGATTCCACCGAACGTGATGGAAATGCGCTTGACGGTATCAATGAAAGCCTGCGGGCTTTCCGCATCAACTTCGATGTCGAACACGTCGACACCGGCAAACCGCTTGAACAGAACACCCTTACCTTCCATGACCGGCTTGGATGCCAACGGCCCCAGATTGCCAAGGCCAAGGATGGCGGTGCCGTCGGAAATCACCGCAACCAGATTGCCTTTACCGGTGTATCGGTAAGCAAGCTCGGGATCACGCCCGATTTCCCGGACCGGCTCCGCCACGCCAGGGCTATAGGCCAGCGACAGATCGCGAGCAGTGGAAGTGGGCTTGGTCAGCTCGACACTCAGCTTTCCCGGGCGGGGCTGGGAATGGTAGTCGAGAGCGGCAGTTTTCAGGTCAGTCATGAGGCATTTCCGCTTATTTTACTGGGACAGACAGGGGACCGAGCATACGCCAAGACCGAGCGCCGTCACAAGCCAATGGGAAAGCTGACTGTCAAGGGTTCGTTCTACGACTTTCAGCTGACAGGCGGGACCACCCTTCCCTTGCTCGCCTTACACCGCCCGGAAGCCGCTTCAGGGCAGCGGAGCAAGCATCGAGGGATGGCTTATCTTCATCAACCAGCGAGCCTGTCGCGACAAATCCGCACGCCCCTTACGATCGATCACCCACCCCCTTGCCTCGACCTCCTTGCCTGGCAGGTCTGCCAGCGAATCGGCGAATGCCGCAACGGACTGACGGGGAATCTGCAGCACCAGCGAGCCGTCCAACTCCAGCCAGACGCCACCCCGATTCGCCTCCAGCCGATCGACACGCGCCCTGACCAACGCAAAGCCACCACGGCGCAGACGATCGGCCGACATCACCGGCGACTGACGCCACACACCCTTACCCGCGTACCGAGCTTGACGCTCTACGGC
>DPSI01000335.1 GCA_003527165.1 Pseudomonas sp. | reverse complement strand
CTGGATATACGTTGGTCCATCAATACTGCCACATCGGCGCGTACAGCTTTTCAGGAATGGGAACTGCGATCGGCAAGGACGTTCCGGCGTTCGTCACCGTGTTCGGCAATCCAGCCGAGGCGCGCAGCATGAACTTCGAAGGTATGCGCCGCCGTGGTTTCAGTGCCGAGGCCATTCTTGCCTTGCGCAACGCCTACAAGATCGTCTATCGCAAGGGGCTGACAGTCGAGGCTGCGCTTGCTGCGCTGGCTGCCGATGCTCAGTCGTTCCCTGAAGTGGCGCTGTTCCGGGATTCGGTTCAGGCTTCAAATCGTGGCATCACACGCTGATATGTCCAGGCCGCTGAAAATCGCGCTGGTCGCCGGTGAGGCGTCCGGCGATATTCTCGGTTCGGGCCTGATGCAGGCGCTCAAGACGCGGCACCCGAATGTCGAGTTTGTCGGGATTGGCGGCCCCCGAATGGAGGCGCAAGGGCTTAAATCCTATTTTCCCCAAGAGCGTCTGGCCGTGATGGGGTTGGTAGAAGTGCTCGGTCGACTGCCTGAGCTTCTGGCGCGCCGCAAGCGGTTGCTGAAAACCTTGCTTGAGGTACGCCCCGATGTGTTTATCGGCATCGACGCACCGGATTTCAATCTGGACCTGGCACTCAAGCTTCGGCGCAACGGGATCAGGACGGTGCATTACGTCAGCCCCTCGGTCTGGGCTTGGCGGCAGAAGCGGGTGTTAAAGATCCGTGATGCCTGCGACCTGATGCTCACGCTATTTCCCTTCGAAGCGAAATTCTACGACGCTCATCAGGTGGCGGTTCGCTTCGTGGGCCACCCGCTGGCCGATACCATCCCGTTGGAGCCTGATCGCGCCGCGGCGCGGGCTGCTCTGGATCTGGCTCAGGACGGGCTGATCGTCGCGCTGATGCCGGGCAGCCGGGGCGGCGAAGTGGGCCGTCTTGGCGAGTTTTTTCTTGCAGCCGCCGACCGGCTTCGTTCGATGCGCCCCGGTATTCGCTTCGTGGTTCCCTGTGCCAGCCCCGAGCGCCGCGCTCAGATGGAACAGATGCTGGTGGGGCGGGATTTGCCGCTGGCATTGCTCGATGGGCGTTCTCACGAGGCGCTGGCCGCTTGCAATGCGGTGCTGATCGCATCCGGCACGGCGACGCTCGAAGCGTTGCTGTTCAAGCGGCCGATGGTCGTGGCCTATAGTGTTGCGCCGCTGACGTTCCGTATCCTCAAACGCATGGTGAAAAGCCCTTACGTAGCCCTGCCCAATCTGCTTGCTCAGCGCCTGTTGGTGCCGGAGCTTTTGCAGGATGCGGCGACGCCGGAAGCGATGGCGCAGCTGTTGTCTCCCTTGCTCGATAATGGCGACATACAGACCGAGGGCTTCGATACCATCCATCGAACACTGCGCTGTGATGCGTCGAGTCAGGCCGCCAGGGCGGTACTCGAGCTGGCTGAGGCAAGCTGATGCAAATGGGGCTGGATTTCAACCTGGTCGAAGAGTTGGTCGCCGGTGTCGACGAGGTCGGTCGCGGCCCGCTTTGCGGGCCCGTTGTGACGGCTGCGGTGATTCTGGACCCACGACGTCCCATCGAGGGGCTCAATGATTCGAAGAAGCTGACCGAGGCGCGGCGTGAGGTGCTGTTCGATGAGATCTGCGAGAAGGCGCTGGCCTGGTGCATCGCCCGCGCCGAGGTGCAGGAGATCGACCAGCTGAACATTCTGCACGCCACGATGCTGGCGATGCAGCGAGCGGTCGAAGGTTTGAGCGTGACGCCGCGGTTGGCGCTGATCGATGGCAATCGCTGTCCACAGCTTGCGGTGCCCAGCGCTCCGGTGATCCAAGGGGACGGCCAGGTACCTGCCATCGCGGCCGCCTCGATTCTGGCCAAGGTCAGTCGTGACCGGGAAATGTGCGCCCTGGATCTTTGTTATCCCGGCTACGGCATGGCCGCTCACAAGGGTTATCCGACGCCCAACCATTTGGACGCGTTGCAGCGGCTAGGTCCAACGATTATTCATCGTCGGTCGTTTGCACCGGTACGCATTCTGCTGGAACAGGCCGCCCTGGCCGAACCCGCGAGCGTCACGGTCGCCTTACCGGTCTGAATCGGCGCATCGCGACCGCCCGGTAAAGCAACCCATCACCAGCGCCTTAATCATTCAGGCTTTCCGGTACAATTCCCGGCTTGTCGTCTCGCCAGCTCAAGGTTCGTTCATGTCCGTCTCCTTCGTCCATCTTCGCCTGCACACCGAATATTCCCTGGTCGACGGACTGGTTCGCGTCAAGCCGCTGGTCAAGTCGGTTGCAGGCGTAGGCATGCCAGCGGTGGCGGTCACGGATCAGAGCAACATGTGCTCGCTGGTCAAGTTCTACAAGGCCGCCCAGGGGGCCGGGATCAAGCCGATCTGTGGTGCCGATATCTGGCTGGCCAGTCGTGAGGAAGATGGTCCGCTCAGTCGATTGACGCTGCTGGCAATGAACAGCAAGGGTTACCGGAGTCTCACCGAACTGGTGTCGCGTGGCTGGACCGAAGGTCAGCGCAACGATCAGATCATCATCGAGCGTGAATGGGTCAAAGCTGCTGCTGACGGGCTGATTGCACTTTCCGGGGCCAAGGAAGGGGAAGTCGGTCATGCACTGCTGGACGGCGAGGACACCCTGGCCGAGGCGCTGCTGGCCGAGTGGCAGGCGGTCTTCCCGCAGCGTTTCTATCTCGAAGTGCAGCGCACCAGCCGCGTCAACGACGAAGAACATCTGCATGCCGCCGTTGCTTTGGCGCAACGTTGCAGTGTCCCGTTGGTGGCCACCAATGATGTGCGCTTCCTCAAACAAGAAGATTTCGAGGCTCACGAAACGCGCGTCTGCATCGGCGAAAGCCGGACCCTGGACGATTCGCGGCGGCCGCGCAACTATTCCGATCAGCAGTATCTGAAGACGCCCGAGGAAATGTGGGAGCTGTTCAGCGATCTGCCCGAGGCGCTGGAGAACACGGTCGAGATCGCTCGACGCTGCAATATCGAGGTGCAACTGGGCACCTACTTCCTGCCTGATTTCCCCGTGCCGGACGGCATGACCATGGACGAGTATTTCCGCAAGGTGTCGTTCGACGGACTTGAGGAACGTCTCGAGGTGTTGCTGCCCAAGGACACGCCGGACTACGAGGCGAAGAAGCAGGTCTACGTCGATCGCCTGAACTTCGAGCTCGACATCATCATTCAGATGGGCTTCCCGGGTTATTTCTTGATCGTTATGGACTTCATCCAATGGGCGAAGAACAACGGTGTGCCGGTAGGGCCCGGACGGGGTTCGGGTGCCGGTTCGCTGGTCGCCTACGTGCAGAAGATTACCGATCTCGACCCGCTGGCCTATGACCTGCTGTTCGAGCGCTTTCTCAATCCGGAACGGGTCTCCATGCCCGACTTCGACGTCGACTTCTGCATGGACGGCCGCGACCGCGTCATCGATTACGTGGCCGAAAAATATGGGCGTAACGCGGTCAGCCAGATCATCACCTTCGGCACTATGGCGGCCAAGGCCGTGGTGCGCGACGTGGCGCGTGTGCAGGGCAAGTCCTACGGCCTGGCCGATCGGCTGTCGAAGATGATCCCCTTCGAAGTCGGCATGACCCTCGAAAAAGCCTACGAGATGGAAGAGCCGCTTCGAGACTTCCTTGCTGTTGATGAGGATGCCCGGGAAATCTGGGACATGGCGCTCAAGCTTGAAGGCATCACGCGCGGCACCGGCAAGCACGCCGGCGGCGTGGTGATCGCGCCGACAAAGCTCACCGATTTCGCGCCGATCGCCTGCGACGACGAGGGCGGCAGCCTGGTGACGCAGTTCGACAAGGACGATGTCGAACAGGCCGGCCTGGTCAAGTTCGACTTCCTCGGTCTGCGTACCCTGACCATCATCAAATGGGCGCTGGAAACCATCAACCGGGAGCAGGCGCGCAAAGGGCTCGAACCGGTCAACATCGATTTCATCCCGCTGGGTGACAAGGCGACCTACTCGCTGTTGCAGAAAGCCGAGACCACCGCGGTTTTCCAGCTCGAATCGCGCGGCATGAAGGAGCTGATCAAGAAACTCAAGCCGGACTGCCTGGAAGACCTCATCGCTCTGGTCGCGCTGTTCCGTCCCGGTCCGCTGCAGTCGGGCATGGTGGATGACTTCATCAACCGCAAACACGGCCGTGCGGAAATTTCCAGATCGGAAGAGCGT
>DPSI01000417.1 GCA_003527165.1 Pseudomonas sp. | reverse complement strand
TAGACCACCATCAGCAGGGTCACTCCCGCCAGCCAGGTGGTGTAGGCCTCCCATTTGAACCAGTGCAGATTCTCCGGCATCTGGGGCGGTGCCAGCTTGTATTTTTCCAGATGGTAGATGCCGCCGCCGTGAATCGCCCAGAGATCACCCGAGAGGCCGTCGCGGGGGTTGGCACGGTTGAGGTTGTTTTCCAGCCAGACGAAATAGAACGAGGCACCGATCCAGGCGATGCCGACGATCATGTGAATCCAGCGAACACTAAGGTTCAGCCATTCGGTCAGATGTGCTTCCACGATAATTACCTCTTGCACGGCTGGCGTACCAACCGTTGTTTCTTCTTATTCGACTCGTCGCAAATGTCCCGCTTGTTCTGAAGCACGCATGGCCGGTGTCGGCTGTGCTCGGCAGCCGCGCCGGCGATGGCCCCTCGATGATCAGTCGGTCGCTTACTCGGAGTCCCGGTGGGGGTCGAGGAGAACCAGCTCGTCCTCGGTGAAAAAATGCTCGTCGCAGTTGTTGCCAGAACCGCTGCGATCGACCACCAGGAATTCATCCCGCTTTTCGATCGTCAGCACCGGGTGGTGCCAGACGCCGCGGTGGTAATTGACGCCCTGCCTGCCGTTGCTACGGAAGGCGCGGACGTGACCCGGTACAGGTGCATCGCCAAGTGGCGCGACCACGACCAGAAAGGGGTTGCCGAGCAGCGGAATAAACGCCTGGCTGCCCTGCGGATGTCGTTCGAGCATGCGAATGACCAGTGGCATCTCCAGCGCGTCGGCGGCGAAGATGCTGATGATGGCCTTATCGTCCGGCTGCGCGGTCTCTACCGACGCCAGCTTGTGGTAGCGGCGGGTGGAACCGTTGTTGATCATGAAATAGTCGCTGCCTTCGGTTTCGATCACATCACCGAAGGGGGCGAAGGCTTCCTTGGTCAACGGTTCTATCTTGAGTGTGCGCATGCTGTGCTCGTTATCTTGATTGCTGAGACGTAGGCCCACCGTGACGGCCAGGTTGTCGGTGGGCTGAGGCGGAACGCCGCCCGGCCCACCCTACGCTTGATTCGCTTAGGTCCGGTTGATGATGCCTCCGGCCATGTCGCAAGACAGTAGGGTGGGCTTCAGCCCACCGGCCCCCCTACGGCTTCTTATTTCACCGCCTTGCCGAACAACCGCAGACGGCTGACGCCACCGTCCGGGAAGATGTTCAGGCGCACGTGGGTGATCGGGCCGAGCTTGGCGATCTGCTCGCTGAACTCGTGCTCGGCGTGCATGTCGAGCTTCTGGCTCGGCAGCAGCTCGCGCCAGAACAGGCTCTGGGTTTCGATCTGGCTGTCGGTCCCACCTTTGACATAGGCTGCCTGGATGTTGCAGCTGTCCGGGTAGTTGCCCTTGAAGTGCAGGGTATCGACCACGATGCGCTCGATCTCACCGGGATGGCCCAGCGCGACGATGACCCAGTCGTTGCCCGGCGTACGGCGGCGGGCGGTTTCCCAGCCGTCGCCCATGTTGATGCCGCGGCCCGGGTTGAGGATGTTGCTCATGCGACCGAAATGCTCGTCGGAGCAGGCCAGTGCGCGACCGCCGTTGAGTGCCGATGCCAGGTCGATCTGCTCGTGGTCGCCGACGCTGGTCCAGTCGCGGAACGGAATGCCGTGTACGCGCAGACGGGCGACACCGCCGTCGGGGTAGATGTTGAAGCGCAGGTGGCTGAAAGGCTGGTCGACGCCGATCTCATGGTAGTGGTGGCTGTTGCCCTTGAGCTCGACCGCCGGAAGGATCTCGGTCCAGACGGTGTTGTCGTCCGGGTCGCCTTCAGCGAGGAAGCAGGCTTCCAGCGAGGCGGACGGCGGGAAGTTGCCGGTGAAGAAGCTGGTGTCGATGTCGACGCCCTTGATCGAGCCGGGCACGCCGAGGCGAATGACCGCATGGTCGTAGCCTTCGAAGCGCTTGCGGCGCGACTCCCAGCCGTCCATCCACTTGCCGTTGTCATCGAAAACGCCCTCCTTCCATACGGCCGGCGTCGGCTGGAACAGCCGGTTGACGTCGGCGAACCAGTCGTCGGTGACGGAGATGGCCTTGGTGCCCAGGCGGGCATCGGCCAAGTTGACGTATTTTTCGAAAGGTATGGCGTAGCTCTTCATACGTTGTTCTTCTCTTCGTGTCGTCTGATGGTCTCTTGCTTACATCGCCTGCAGACGGAACAGTGCGATTTTGTTGATCTCGGCGAGGGCGCGGGCGAATTCCTGGTCCGGGGAGTTGTGCATGCGCTCCTCGAAGGCCGCCAGGATCTGGTGCCGGTTGCTGCCCTTGACCGCCATGATGAAGATGAAACCGAACTTGTCCTTGTAGGCCTCGTTCAGCTCGGTGAAACGGGCGAATTCTTCCGGGGTGCATTCGTGAATGCCGGCACCGGCCTGTTCGGCGGTAGAGGAGGCGGTCAGCTCGCCGCGCACCGCGGCCTTGCCGGCAAGATCCGGGTGCGCGTTGATCAGCGTCAGCTGGGTGTCATGAAAGGCCGACAGCATGGCCTGGGACATGCGCTCGTGCATCACCTCGACATAATCCAGAGTCTCATCCACGCCGGCCTGATACACGGTATCGGCCACCCACGGCGAATGCTCATACACGTCGGCGAACGTGGTGATGAAGGCTTCGCGGTCGAGCGTGGACGGCTTGATCGTCTTGAACGGGGTCATAAGCTGCGTTCCTGGGTTAGGGGGTGAGTCGAGTGCCAGTGGCGGGCGATGTCGACACGGCGGGCGAACCACACCTGCTCGTGGCCCTTGGCGTACTCGATGAAGCGCTGCAGCGCGGCCAGACGCGCGGGGCGGCCCAGCAGGCGGCAGTGCATCCCAATGGACAGCATTTTCGGCGCACCTTCCGCGCCTTCGGCGTAGAGCACGTCGAAAGCGTCCTTGAGGTATTCATAGAAGTCGTCGCCCTTGTTGAACCCCTGCACCTGGGTGAAGCGCATGTCGTTGGTGTCCAGCGTGTAGGGGATCACCAGGTGCGGCTTGTCAGGCGTCGATTCCGGGTCCCAGTAGGGTAGGTCGTCGTCATAGGTGTCGGAATCGTAGAGGAAACCACCTTCCTCGCGCACCAGGCGACGGGTATTAGGGCCGGTGCGGCCGGTGTACCAGCCCTGCGGACGCTCGCCGACGATATCGGTCAGGATGCGGATGGCCTCGAGCATGTGCTCGCGTTCCTGCTCCTCATTCATGTACTGGTAGTCGATCCACCGATAGCCGTGGCTGCAGATCTCGTGACCGTCGGCGACCATGGCCTTGATCACGTCGGGATGACGCTGCGCGGCCATGGCTACAGCAAAGATGGTCAACGGAATGTCGTGCTTGCGAAACAGTTTGAGCAGGCGCCAGACACCGGCGCGGCTACCGTACTCGTAGAGCGACTCCATGCTCATGTGGCGCACGCCCTGCAACGGCTGGGCAGAAACCATCTCGGAGAGGAAGGCTTCGGATTCCTTATCGCCGTGCAGTACGCAGCGCTCGCCGCCTTCTTCGTAATTGAGCACGAAGGACAATGCGATGCGGGCGTTGCCCGGCCATTGCGGATGGGGTGGTTTCTCGGCATAGCCGATGAGGTCGCGGGGGTAGTCGGCGCTCACTGTTGTTATTCCTTTGTCGATCGCTGGTCGCTGCCTTGGGTGGCTATGCGACCGCCATGGCGTAATTGTATACAAAACGTTTTGCGCTTTGTAAATCACAATTCGCTTAATTCTTTCGTTCCCGGTCTGGATGGTCAGCGTGGCCATGCTTGTCGTTGGCGTCTGCGGGCTTGATTCTACTTATCGACAGATATTGCCGAGCAGAATTCGGGCCAAAAAGCTGCTGAAGGAATTGTGTACAATTTTTTGAGAAACTGTCTTTTAAATCGCTATGTGCATGCTATGCTCGAACCCGGTCCATACCAATCAGAAGAGGAGGCGGGCATCTGCAGACCCTCTGCGATGCCGGAATCTATGGGACGTTTGACTACTCATGTACTGGATGCTGCCCACGGTTGCCCGGGCAGCGATATCCGCATCGAACTTTATCGGGTCGAAGGCGAGCGCCTCGAGCTGATCACCACGCGCCAGACCAACACCGATGGCCGTTGCGATTCCCCCCTGCTGGACGGGGACGACTACCGTTCCGGTGTTTACCAGCTGCAGTTCTCGGCTGGAGATTACTACCGAGGGCGTGGCGTACAGCTGCCCGAGCCGGCGTTTCTGGATGTGGTCGTGTTGCGCTTCGGCATCAGCGCCGAGCAGGATCACTACCATGTTCCGCTACTGATTTCGCCGTACAGCTACTCCACCTACCGCGGTAGCTGATGGCATCTGCCGCGTGCAGCGACGCGGCAGTGACTTCTCCCATGCGTGAAACCTTGACTCCTCTGAGTCCCCAATCCGCCTTCGATGGCGGTTTTTTTTTGGAGCGGGAGCCTGGTTTTTTGTAGGAGCGCAGGGGGACGCCCAGTCCTTGCTCGTGAAGCGTTTGAGCTTTGGGTTCAGTGGACTAGCCCATTGCCGTGCGGGGCCGAAGCATTGGTTTCGCCCTGCCGGGCGAGTCACTTTTTCCAAACGCCGAAAAAGTAACCAAAAACGCTTGCCCCTGCATCCGGACTAGGCGTCCCCGGTTCGCTGCGCCCGACTTCCCTCATTCCATCCGCGCTCCGGGGGCCAGCGTACAAGGGCCATCCATGGCCCTTTACGCCTCTCGCAGCATCCATGCCGCTCGCTCCCCTCCAAGCGGATTCCATTCGGCCTCCTGAAAGGGGCGTTTGGTGTCGTCTGATGGATTGCTCGTCAGCAAACGAGCGAAGCGCTTTGTGGTTGTCGCTGTTGAAATGGTGCAGACGACTCGGTTCCGAATCCCCTTCAAGAGGCCGAGCGTAGGCGTTACGTAGGGATCGCGAGGCATGGATGCCGAGCGAGAGCGATGGGCCAGGGATGCCCTTCGCGCCGCTCCCCCGGAGCGGCGCCGGAGGGAGGGGAGTTTTGCGAAGCAAAACCCGGATGCAGGGGTGGCCTTCTTTTTTGGTTACTTTTCTTGGTCACACAAGAAAAAGTGACGCGCCGTGCAAGGCGCAACCTGTAGTCTCAGTCGAGGAAAAGCGCGGCGTCATACATCAAAGCCCTGCGCCTGCAAAACTAAGTTTTACGACAGCAATTGGTTTATTCCTCTCGCTCCAGTAGATGATGGGCTTTCTTACCGGCTCATTAACGAAACCGCCCCCGCGCCTCCGAACAGGGCAGCGCTGATGCGGTTGAACCAGACCTGCCCCTTGCCGGTGCGCAGGTAGCGTGCCGCGCCGTGAGCGCCAAGGCCGTAGGCCAGCTTGCAGCACAGATCCAACGCCGCCCAAGTCAGAATCATAACCAGCAGTTGCGGCATGAACGGCCGATCGGCACTGAGAAACTGCGGCAGGAAGGCCGCGAAAAACAGGATGTCCTTGGGGTTGCTCGCGCCCAGGCCGAACGCGCGCCAGAACAGCTGACGAAAGCGCGGGCTGACTTCAGCCGTCGTCACGCTGGGACCGCTCTGCGGGCGACGCGAGTCCTGCCAGCTCTGCCACGCCAGATAGAACAGGTAGAACGCACCGAGGATCTTCAGCAGGCTGAACACCTGCTCCGAAGCCAGCAACAGCGCGCCGAGCCCCAATGCCGAGGCGCTGAGCAGGCAGATCGATGCACTGACCCCACCGACGAACGCCGGCCAGGAGCGGCGCAGTCCGTAGTTGAGGCTGTTGCTGATCATCAGCAGCGACAGTGGACCGGGGATCAGGATCACCACCAGTGCCGCGCTCGCGAATAACAACCAGGTTTCCAGGCTCATTTCAGTGTTCCTCGGCAATGTTGCGTTTCAGTGTTTCGTTCGGCTTTTTACGCGATGGCGATGTGGGGGGCAGCGCCATTGGATCACTCGGCTCCCCGGTGGGGAAATAGAACAGGCCCCACCGCAGAAAGCGATGGGGCCTGATTATTCGCCTGCTTAAAGGAAGGCGAACTTGGCGATGAAGATCACGCACAGTACATAGAGACTGATCGATACCTTGTCGCGCTGCCCGGTCAGCAATTTGAGCGTCGCGTAGGTCAGAAAGCCCAGCGCGATGCCGTTAGCGATGGAGAAGGTCAGCGGCATCATCACCACGGTGACGATGGCCGGAATGGTGTCGGTATGGTCCTTCCAGTCGATGTGCGCCAGTCCGCTCATCATCAGCATGGCGACGTAGATCAGCGCGCCCGCGGTCGCATACGCAGGGATCATGCCGGCCAACGGGGCGAAGAACATGGCGAT
>DPSI01000073.1:3062-3711 GCA_003527165.1 Pseudomonas sp. | reverse complement strand
GAACAGCAGGCCGCCGGTCAATGGAAACTGCGCCGGCCGATCGAGCGCAGCGAATGGCCGGTCGGCGTGCTCGGGCTGGGGCATATCGGTCAGCGTGTCGCTCGTACGCTTGCCGCGCTGGAGTACCCAGTGTGCGGCTGGGCGCGCTCCACTTATGCCATCGACGGCGTCCGCAGCTTTGCCGGCGAGGCGGAGCTCGACGGCTTTCTCGGCGAAACCCGGGTGCTGGTCAATACACTGCCGCTGACCGACAGCACGCGTGACCTGATCGACTATTCGCTGCTATCGCGGCTCAGACCCGATGCGGTGGTGATCAATGTCGGTCGCGGCGAGCATCTGGTGGACGAGGATCTCTGTCGTGCCATCGAAGAGGGAGGCGTGTCCCGCGCGGTGCTCGACGTGTTCCGTGACGAGCCGCTGCCGACGACGCATCCGTTCTGGCGCATGCCACAGGTGACCATCACGCCGCACGTTTCGGCACGCACCCTGCGCGAAGCGACCATTGCGCAGATCGCCGGCAAGATCCTGTCGTTGGAGCAGGGTCAATCCATCAGCGGCGTCATCGATATCCAGCGCGGTTATTGAGACAGCGGCACGCAGGCTGAAAGGGGTGGAGCGCAAGCAAAGCAAAGCTTCGCCCCGAGGCGGG
>DPSI01000073.1:0-2888 GCA_003527165.1 Pseudomonas sp. | reverse complement strand
GCTTCGCCCCGAGGCGGGCCTTCCACAAAGCAGCCAGCTGCGCGCCGAACCCTTGTAGGGGGCGCCCCGCAGCGAATGCAGACGCGAGGCTGCCCAAAGGGACAGCGCTCCGCCCCGAGGGCGGGCCTTCCACAGCAGCCAAGAGGCTCAACAAGCCGTCACGCTGCGCCCCTCAGGTGACGCAGCCCGTGGCGTCAACCTCAGTCCGCTGTGCCGTGCTCCGCCAGATACTGATCCCGTAGCTCGCGCTTGAGTACCTTGCCGATGGCGCTGCGCGGCAGCTCGTCAGTCAATTCCAGACGTGCCAGGCGCTGGGTCTTGCCAACGCGACCATTGAACCAGTCCAGCAGTGCCTCGGGCGTTTCCGTCGCGCCGGTCGCGCCAACGACGAAGGCCACCGGCGTCTCGCCCCAGCGCGTGGATGGCACCCCGACCACAGCCACGTCGGCGATTGCCGGATGCTCGCGCAGTATGGCCTCGAGATCGCTCGGATAAAGGTTGAAGCCTCCAGAGATGATCATGTCCTTCTTGCGATCGAGCAGCGTGAGAAACCCCTCGGCATCGAAGCGGCCAACGTCGCCAGTGCGGATGAAGCGTTTGCCGCTGGGATCGAACCATTCGGCTTCGGTGGTCTTCTCCGGCTTGTTGAGGTAACCGGTCATCATTGCTGGCGAATGGCCGACGATCTCGCCGATGGCTCCCTTGGGTAGCTCCTTGCCCTCATCGTCGATTACGCGAATGTCATGCCCTTCGGCCGGCTTGCCGACGGTGTGCAGTTTGTCGGGATACTCATGGGCGGCGAGGATGCAGGTGCCGCCGCCTTCGGTCATTCCGTAGGTATCGATCAGCCCACCCGGCCAGCGTGCCAGCACATCGGCCTTCAGCGCCGCACCGAACGGGGCGCTGGTACACATCTTGTAGCGGAAGCGACTGAGGTCGTACTGCTCGAAGTCCTTGCGCGCCATGATCCGCTGGTATTGCACCGGCACCAGCATGGTATGGGTGACGCCGTGCTGCTGGGCCAGCCGCAGGTACGCGCCGGCCTCGAATTTGCTCATCAGCACCACCGTGCTGCCCAGGGCCAGCGTCGGCAGAAAGGCCACCAGCGTGGTGTTGGAGTACAGCGGCGTAGAGATCAGCGTGATGGCGTTGTCGCCATACCCATAAGCGGCACTGCGGCGCACGTGCGCCCAGCGCATCGCGTGGGACTGCACGATGCCCTTGGGCTCGCCGGTCGTCCCGGAGGAATAGATGATGTTGAACGCCCAGCCCGGCTGGATCGCCACCGGCTCCGGAGACGCATCGCTCAGCCATGACGACAGCCCACCCGCTGTCGTCTGGTCCAGCCGCAGGGATGGGCAGGGCAGTTGCGCTGCCACCGGCTCCAGATGCTGCGCCGTCTGCGCATCCATGAACAGCAGGCGGGGGGCGGCGTCCGCCAGCATGATCAGCAGGCTTTCGGCACTGGCCGAGGGCGCCAGGGGCGCCACCGCCACGCCGGCGCGCAACGCGCCGAGAAACACCGTGGCGTACTCGATGGAGTTGTACGCACAGATCGCCAGCACGTCGCCGGGTTTCATGCCGTCGCGTTGCAATGCAGCCGCGACCCTGCTCATGTGGGCGTCGAGCTGGGCGAAGCTCAGGCGGCGGTCGTCCTGGATCAAGGCCGGATGGTCGGGCTTCTGCCCGGCCCAGTGCGCAATAAGGTCGGGGATCGCCGTAAAGGGTTGGTCGAGATGGGAGGCGTCGGGGCGGGCAGAAATCTTCATGGCTGGCTCGTCCTGTCGAATGAGAAAAGGCCGCGCCATGCAACAGCAGGCACGGCAGTGCACCGGATTGGAACAACCTTCAGCGGTAATTGCGCACGCGTGAAGCGTTATTCGCAGCGGCTATGACAGGCAATCAGTAGAAAAGAACCGTGCAGGCATGAGGAGGACCATGGTTCACGCTGCCAGAAAATGGCGGCCCCAATGCGTCTGCGATCAGTCGACGGAGCCTTCGCCCTCGGTCCGTTATTTTTGCGACAATGCCGCCTCTTTGATCAGGCGAGTCCGTCCATGTCCGAACGCAATCCCATCCCGCTGATCCTCACGGCTATCGGCAGCGTCATCGGTACCGTCGCGGTGCTGTCCTACTATGGTTACCTGCATGTCGCCAAGCCGGAAGACGCGCTGCTACTGGCCGACTACACCATGCTCAAGACCATTCCCGGCGAGGACTACCGCGTCTCGCTCAAACCGGCGCCGCAGGTAGCCGAATGCATAGATGGCGTGCTGGTGCTGTTCGACACAGAGCAGAAGGGGCTGACCGGTGTGCTGGTAGACAGTCGCAAGCGAGCGATTCGTTGCATGGGGCAACAGGTGCCGACGGGCACGGCGCCGTCATCCCGTCCCTGACTAGCCGAGCACGAGAAAGCCCGCCACAAAGGCGTAATGCTTGACTTGGACGATCTGTTCAATTTTTTGTTCGAGCACTGCCACTCTGAACATTTGCGTAGAGTGGGTCGAGCTCGCGCAGCGTCTTGCGCGCCATGCCCATGCCCAGCCCGAGCACCTGATGCCGAGCACGCGCTACCGCCTTATGGCTGCCTGCGCGGTCCGTGATGGATCCATTGAGGAGGTAGGGCGCCGGACCATCTTTGCCAGGAGCCGGCTTCGGATCACTGAGAAGCATCGGAGGATTGTTTTGAGTCACCGTCCCAGGCCATCAAGGCCAAGGACGGTGACGATCTCGAAGACCCGGCATCCAGTGGACCGTAAAGCCGCCCCGCTTAAGTGAGCAGCATTACGCGAGGAGAGCGGGTTTTTTTTCCGAAGCGGCTCGGTCAGACGAGTCGCTCGAGCTCCGGCACGATCTCGAACAGATCGCCCACCAGGCCGTAGTCGGCC
>DPSI01000419.1 GCA_003527165.1 Pseudomonas sp. | reverse complement strand
GGCGGGCAAGCAGGTGCAGTACCTGCCCGTGGGACGGTTGAACAACGTCGATCTGCGGTCTGGCTTCGCTCTGGGAAGCAAGCTGGTTGACCTCGCCGTAGCGAGCAATCGCGATCGCAACAGCCTGCACCTGTTCGCCATCGACCCGCGCAGCGGTCAGGTGAACGACATCGGCGAGATCGGAACCTCAGTCAGCGAAATCTATGGCCTGTGCATGTTCAAAGACCTCCAGGGGGCGATGCACGCCATCGCCAACGACAAGGACGGCACCTTCCTGCAATACCGCCTCGACGGCACTAACGGCACGCCGCGCGGCGAGCTGGTGCGTCAGTTCAAAGTGGCCAGCCAGCCCGAGGGCTGTGTAGCGGACGACCGCAATCAGCGCCTGTTCGTCGGTGAGGAGGATGCGGCTGTGTGGACGCTGGATTTGGGCAGCGATGCGCCGACCGCGCTGGAAAAGATCATCGGCATCGGCGGCCCGCTGCATGCCGATATCGAAGGGCTGGCGATTTATAGCGGCGAGACCGCTGACTACCTGATCGTGTCCAGCCAGGGCAACGACAGTTATCTCGTACTCGACGCTGCAGCGCCTTATGCCGTACGCGGCGCATTTCGGGTCGGCCTGAATGCCGAGCGCGGCATCGACGGCGCATCGGAAACAGACGGTCTGGAGGTCACCTCGGCCAACCTCGGAGGTGTCTGGAACCGCGGCATGCTGGTGGTGCAGGACGGCCGCAAGCGCATGCCCGAAGGGGCCCAGAACTACAAATATGTGCCTTGGGCGGCGGTCGCCGAAGCGCTAGGGCTGGACTGATTCGGCACGAATCGATGAGGTGACGCGCCGCTGTCATCCAGGCGTAACCGGAATGCAATCAAATAAGCGCCGTCGTGCGGACGGTCGGAGGAACACAGATGCAAAACGAACACATGTCGATCTGGGGCCTGGTCAGTGAAGCCAGCCTAGTGGTGCAGCTAGTGATGGCGACGCTGGTGCTGGCTTCGGTTGCCAGTTGGTACCTGATCATCCAGCGGAGTGCCGCGCTGCGTCGCAGCGAGCGGTTGCTGAGAAGCTTCCTGGAGCGCTTTCGCAGCGGCGAACTGGCTCAGCTGTATCGAGAGGGCAGCGAACAGGCGCTCCCCAGTGAGGCGGCCTTGCAGCGCATCTTTCTCGCCGGTTATCGGGAATTCAGTCAGCTGCAACGCCAGCCGGGCATCGCCCCGGATGCAGTGATCGAGGGTGTCGAGCGCAGCCTCTATGTGGCCATCGCCGAACAGGAAGAGCGGCTAGAAAGCGGCCTCCAGTTCCTCGCCACCGTCGGTTCGGTCAGCCCCTATATCGGCCTGTTTGGCACCGTATGGGGAATCATGAACTCCTTCCTGGGGTTGTCGATGGTGCAGCAGGCGACACTTTCGACTGTCGCTCCGGGTATCGCCGAAGCGCTAATCGCCACGGCCATCGGTCTGTTTGCAGCGATCCCAGCGGTCATGGCCTACAACCGGTTCGCCGCCCGCGGCCAGAGCCTGACCGGTCGCTATTACAGCTTTGGCAACGAATTGCAGGCGCGTTTGCACCGTCGCCTGCATGCCGGGTCGCCCAACGTCGCCGCAGCCGCCTGAAAGGAGCCCCGCCATGCTGGCCAAACCACAGCGTAAACACGGTCCCAAGGCTGAGATGAATGTGGTGCCCTACATCGACGTGATGTTGGTGCTGCTGGTGATATTCATGGTTACTGCGCCCATGCTGGTACAGGGCGTGAAGATCGAACTGCCCAAGGTCGCCGCCGAGGCGATGCCCACCGAGAACGAGCGGCAGATCCTCACCCTCTCGGTGAAGGCCGACGGCGGCTTCTACTGGAACCTGGGCAGCGAGCTGAACGCCGAGGATCGGACCGACAGCGCCATCGACCTTGATGAGATGCGCGAGAAGGTCGCGGCGATCATCGCCGAGCGCGGCGACACCCAGGTCTACGTACGCGCCGATGATGCCGCTGACTACGGTCGCGTGGTGGCCGGCATCGCTGAGCTGCAGCGTGGTGGGGTCATGAACCTCGGCCTGATAACCGAAGCGCCGCCCGGCCAGCCCGTGCCATGAGCGGCCTGAGCATGACCCTGCCCAACAGTTTCCCTGTCGCCCGGCCGCAGTGGCTCAGCCATGCCAGCGCTGCGGCGGTGACCGTAGCGCTGCACGCCTCGGTGTTCGGCTTGCTGCTGCATGGCTGGACACCCGAACTGACGGCACCCAGCGCGACGCAGGTGCTCAAGACCCAGCTGATCAGCCTGCCGGCTCCAAAGCCTGTGGTCGAACCCGAGCCGGCGCCTGTACGGGAGTCGGTCGAGGCGGCCATCGAGCCGGTAATCGAGGAACCACAGGTAGATCCGCGAATCGAACAGCATCGGCTCGAACAGGCCGAGCTGGCGTTCAAACGGGCCGAACTGGAACGACGCGAGGAAGCGGCGCGCTTGCAACAGCAGCAACGCCTGCGCGAACAACAGCGTGAGCAGAAGCTGGAGCGCGAGCGACAGCAGCGGCTCGAGGCCGAGCACCAACAACGCGAAGCCCAGCGTCGCCAACAGCTGGCCCGCGAGGCGCAACAGCGTGAGC
>DPSI01000578.1:2483-8048 GCA_003527165.1 Pseudomonas sp. | reverse complement strand
CTCCTCCCGAATGAACGGAATCCCCAACGCACCCGGCTGGTTGCCGGTCACGCTCTTGCTGCTGGCGACCCAGATCATCACCGCCAGGGTCACCGCGTAGGGTGTCATCAAGACGAAGTATTGCGGCAGCCGCACGCCAGCGGCAGCCAGTTGCGGGATCAGTGCCTCGATGCAGCCGAACAGCAAAGCACCAGCCAACGCTTTCCACGGCGACCAGCGGGCGAAGATCACCAGCGCCACGGCGATCCAGCCGCGGCCACCGGTCATGTCGGCAATCCACAGCTTGGTGCTGAGTACCGAGATATAACCGCCAGCCAGGCCGATCAAGGCGGAGCCGGCGAGAATCGCCGCCAGCCGGTAGCCGAGCACGGAAATCCCCGCTGCATCCGCGGCCTGGGGGTTCTCCCCTACCGCGCGCATCCGCAGGCCGGTGGTGGTGCGGGTGAGAAACCAGACCACGGCGACGAAAACCAACGGCGTCATGAAGACCAAAGGGTTCTGCACGAAGACCTTACCCACCAGTGGCAGCTCCGACAGTGGCCATAACTCGACGGCGCCAAGGCCCTTGACCGGCTTGTTGGTCCAGTCCAGCAGCGTGCCGAGCAGTCCGGTCAGGCCCTGACAGAAGAACACCAGCGCCAATCCTGCGATCACCTGGTTGATGCGCAGCACCAGCACCATCAGCGCGAACAGCAGCGATACCACTGCTGCCGCCCCCATCGCCAGCAACAATGAAATACCGTGGGTGCCGTAGGCCAGTTGCGCACCGATGCCGGCCAGCGCACCGACCAGCATCAGCCCCTCGGCGCCTAGGGCGAGCACCCCGGCGCGTTCGGTAAGGATCAGCCCCAGCGCCGCCAGGGCGAAGGGCACCGCGAAGTCCGGCGTGTTGCCAAGCCAGTTGGCGATCATGTCCATCAGCTTTCGCCTCCCTGAACGCGGCGGATACGGTGGCGGATAAAGAAATCCGAAGAAGCGACGCAGATCACCAGGATCGCCTGGATCAGCTGCACCATGGAAAACGGGATCTGGTAGAACACCTGCAGGCTGCGCCCGGCAACGAACAGCATCGCCATCAGCAACGCCACCACCAACGCCGCGACCGGATTGTTGCGGGCGAGAAAGGCGATGAGGATGCCGGAGAAGCCGTAGCCCTGGTAGAACGACTGGGTCAGCCGTCCCTCCTGCCCTGCGGTCACCAGGAAACCAGCGATCCCGGCCATGGCGCCGGAAATCAGTACCGTGCCGATGATCATCTTCTGCACCGGCACGCCGACCGCGCCAGCCACCCTGGGGTTGGCGTCGACGAACCGAAGATAGAGACCGGCGCGGGAAATGCCGAGGAACCACAGCGCCAGCAAGGCCACGACGATTGCCAGCGGCACCGCCGCGCTGATGCCCTCGAACAGCTCGGGCAGGCGCTCGAACGGCTGGAATTGCGGGGAATAGGGAAACGAACTCCTCGGATCCTTCCAGCTACCGTAGAGCAGGTGCAGCAGGAAGTTGAGTGCCAGGTAATTGAGCATCAGCGTGGAGATGATTTCGTTGACCTTCAGCCGCAGCTTGAGCAGCACCGGCGCCAGCGCCCAGAGCAAGCCACAGAAGATCGCCGCGGCCAGCATCAGCGGCAAGCGCAGCGAGGGTGGGCCGATCTGGAACAGCGAGATCGCCGTGGCGCCGACGGCGCCCCAGATCATCTGGCCCTCCAGCCCCAGGTTCCAGAACTTGGCGCGAAACGCCATGCAGCCGGCCAGGCCGACAAGGATCATTGGCGAGGCCTGGAACAGCACGGCTTTCAGGCTCTGCGCATCGAACACGGTGAGGATTACGAACTCGTTGAGCAGCTCGCCGGCCGGCACACCTGCAGCGACCAGGATCGCGGCGGAGACCCCCAGGCCCAGCACCAGCGCCAGCCCGATGATCAGCGCCTGCCAGTGCCAAGCCAGTTGCTGGCGTATCTCGAGCGCATAGCGTCGCGCGAGGAACGGCGGCTTGGGTTGTTTCGCGGCCTGTGTGGCCTGTTCAAGCATCATCGGGCGCACCTGTTCATTCATGGCTCATCTCGCGTAGTCGCATCGTTCGGGTGTCGGTGGGCCGAATTCGCTCGGCCACCGCACCTAACGGGTGTGCTAGGCAACATTGACCGAACAAGTTCGGCCCTACGGATTGCGTAGTCCGCATAAGTTCGCGGTACCGGTAGGGCCGAATTTATTCGGCCGATGCTCTGCACCGCGCCCAACGGGTGTGCTCGGCAACATTGGCCGAACATGTTCGGCCCGACGGGTTGCGTGGCCCGCATACGTTCGGGTACCGGTAGGGCCGAATTTATTCGGCCGATGTTCTGCACCGCGCCCATTGGATCTGCTCGGCGACATTGGCCGAACACGTTCGGCCCTACGGGTCGCGTGGCCCGCATACGTTCGGGTACCGGTAGGGCCGAATTTATTCGGCCGATCCTCTGCACCGTGCCCAACGGGTGTGTTCGGCAACATTGGCCGAACACGTTCGGCCCTACGGGTTGCGTGGCCCCCATTTCGTCAGTTACCCGTAGGGCCGAATTTATTCGGCCGATCCTCTGCACCGCGCCCAACGGTTCTGTTCGGTGGCATTGGCCGAACACGTTCGGCCCTACGGATTGCGTAGTCCGCATACGTTCGGGTACCGGTAGGGCCGAATTTATTCGGCCGATCCTCTGCACCGTGCCCAACGGGTGTGCTCGGTGGCATTGGCCGAACACGTTCGGCCCTACGGGTTGCGTGGCCTCCATTTCGTCAGTTACCCGTAGGGCCGAATTTATTCGGCCGATGCTCTGCACCGCGCCCAACGGCTCTGCTCGGTGGCATTGGCCGAACACGTTCGGCCCTACCGTTGCCGACTTCTTCACGCCTCATCTCTCCATGACTAAGCTCTCCATGGCTTACCATCGCCTTGCCAATGGCCTGGCGATCGGCGGGGCGGTCGAACTCGGCGACGATACGCCCGGCATTCATCACGCCGATGCGGTCGGCCAGGGCCAGCACTTCATCGAGGTCTTCGCTGATCACCAGCACCGCGGCGCCGGCATCGCGGGCGGCGCGCAGCCGCGCATGCACTGCGGCCGTAGCGCGCACGTCCAGTCCGCGGCTGGGGCTGTGCACCAGCACCAGCTGCGGGTCACGGGAGAACTCCCGGGCGATCACCAGCTTCTGCGCGTTGCCGCCGGAAAGCAGCGCGGCCTTCTGCTTCAGCGAACGCACGCCCTGCACATCGAAGCCCGCGACGGCCTCGGCGGCCTCCGCCTCCAGGCGCTTGCGCCGCAGGTTGAAGAAGGTGCCGTAGCGGCCGCTGTGGATCTGTCCGACACCGAAGTTCTCCGCCACCGAGAGTTCGCCCGCCAGCGCCGTGCCGTAGCGATCGGCCGGGATCGAGGCGATGCGCAGCTCACGGCGCTGCTCGCTGCTGGCGCGGCGCAGGTCGCCAAAGCCGGCCAACTCGAGCTTACCTTCGCAGGGTTCGGGCAGGCCCATCAGCACGTTGGCCAGTTCGCTCTGGCCGTTGCCACCGACGCCAGCGATGCCGTAGATCTCGCCGGCCCGCAAACTCAGGTCGACGCCGTTGAGCGCTCCCTGCCCTGCCGTCGTCAGCGAGCGCAGCTTGCGCACCCGCAGCCGCTCCTCGCCCGGCGTGGCCGGCTGGTATTCGCTGGCCGGCGCCGATTCGCCCACTGTCAGGCGCACCAGCTCGGGCACCGAGACGCTCTGCGGATCGAGGGTCTGGATAGTCCGCCCGCCGCGCATCACCGTGACACGGTCGGCGAAGCGCTTCACATCGCTCATCTTGTGTGTGACCAGGATCACCGCCGCGCCCTGCCGGGCAAAGGCACGCACCGTCTCCAGCAGGCGCTCGGCTTCCTGATCGGTGAGTACCGCCGTCGGCTCGTCGAGGATCAGGATCCGCGCACCGGCCAGCAATACCTTGAGAATCTCCACGCGCTGTTGTTCGGCCACCGAGAGCCTATCCGTGGACTGTCTGGGGTCGATGGCAAAACCCAGCTCCGCCGCCTTGTCGCGGATCTGCACCTCCAGCATGCGCAGGCGCTGACGGTGGCTGCCGGTGAAGGTACTGTTGCCGGGCTGCTCGGGCAGGCCGAGCAGAATGTTCTCGGCAACGGTAAACGGCTTCACCAGCTTGAAATGCTGGTGAACCATGCCGATGCGATAACGACTGGCATCACGCGGGCCGGACAGCCGCACCACGTTATCGTCGATCAACAGCGATCCGCTTTCCGGTGCATAGAGGCCGGCGGCGATGTTCATCAGCGAGGATTTGCCCGCGCCGTTCTCGCCGAGCAGCGCATGCACCTCGCCCCACTTGGCGGTGAAATCCGCCTGGGACAGGGCCATGAAGCCGTCGAACGACTTGCTGACCCCGGAAAGCTGGATCGCGTTGAGGTTGCTCATTGCTGCGTGGTCACTCCCTTGACGAACCAGTCCATCTGCCAGAGCGCGGAGTCAGCCATGACCTCGCCAGCCGCGATGCGCTCGGTCCCGTCGCGGTCGACCATGGGCCCGGCGTAGATCTGCTTCTCGCCTTTGAGCAGCTCCTCGCGCGCGGCCATGATTTTGGCCTTGTCCGCCTCCGAGACGGCCGGGCCGCAGCAGGCCGCATCGGTCCCGCCTTCGGCCATGGACAGCAGCGCGCCGTGCTCCGGTGGCGTCCAGTTGCCGGCGCTGATCTTCTTCAGCTCGGGGGCGAGAAACTTGTCCCAGACCCACACCGAGGAACACACCGTCGCGTCCGGCGCGAACTCGCTCATGTCGCGATGATGTCCAGTGCCGTGCACGCCGCGCTCCTGGGCGACGATCTGCGGCGTCGGGCTGTCGACGTGCTGGCCGAGCACATCGGCGCCGGCATCGATCAGCGCCATGGCGGCGGCGCGTTCCTTGACCGGATCGTTCCAGGCGCCGGTGTAGACCACGGTGACGGTGGCATCCGGGTTGATCTGCTGAGCACCGAGGGCAAAGGCGTTGACCGTCCAGTTCACCTGGCCGAAAGGGTTGGCGGCGACGAAGCCGAGCTTGCCGGTCTTGGATGCCGCGCCGGCGGCCATGCCGCATAGATACTGGCTTTCGTAGGTGCGTCCGTAGAACGACTCAAGGTTGGCGCTGTTGGTGGTGCCCGAGCCGTTGAGGAAGGCCACGTCCGGGTACTTGTCGGCCAGATCCCTGAAGGTGTCCGAGTAGCCGAAGGCAGTGCCGATGATCACGTTGGCGCCGCGCTGGATCAGCCGGTCGACGGCCGGGCGGATCGAGGAAGCGTTCTCCGGCACGCTTTCGACGTACTGGATCTTGGTATCCAGCTCGGCTTCGAGCTTCTGCCGCGCCTCGTCGAAAGCCTGGGTCCAGCCGCCATCGTTGCGCGGGCTGATGTAGAGCATGGCGATCTTCGCCGGTTTTTCGAGCGTCAGCCCCTGCCCTTCCTGCGCCGAGGCGACGCCCGTCGTCCCTGCCAGGCCGAGAGCAACCGCCGCACACAAGGTCCGTTTCATGAACTTATTCAGCATTTTTAGTTTCCTGATGGTGGGCT
>DPSI01000578.1:0-2349 GCA_003527165.1 Pseudomonas sp. | reverse complement strand
GTATGATGCGGAACACGTTTTTCTCGGGGTCCAGCAGCACGGCCTGGTACCAGCGGTAATAGGTCTCGTAGGGCGCCTTGATCAGCGTCGCGCCCATCTCGCGAGCAATCGGCACCAGGCGATCGACGTCCTCTTTCGCCTCGACATCGATGTTGAGCAGGAACTTGCAGCCGCGGGTGTCGGCGAACTCCTCCAGATGCAGCAGCTCGTATGCATCCAGCGCGTTGAAGCCGATGCAGGACTTGCCGGTATCGAGCCCGCGAAAGATCGGCGAGGCGATCTCCGGGATGTTCCTGAAGCCGAACAACTCGCGGTAGAAGCCGCTCAGGGCTTCGATGTCCCGAGCGAAGACGTTGACGTAGGAAAGCGTATTCATGCGACCTCCAGGCCTTTGCCGAAGGTGGTCTGCTTGACGAACTTGGAAAGCAGATTGTCGCCGGAGGTGACCGGCGCATGGCGCGGCGGGTTGTCGGCGCTGCAGCAACCGGGCAGGCATTCGATCACCGCGTCGTAGTTGGGCTGGTGGAAGAACACCAGCGACTGGCGGCCGTTGTCGCTCGGGCTGTCGTGCGGCGGGTTGACCAGGCGGTGCAGGGTGGAAAACCACTGGTCATTGGTCCACTGCATCATCAGGTCGCCGATGTTCACGGCGAAACCGTTCTCGACGTAAGGCACGTCGACCCACTCACCTTGACGGTTACGCGCCTGCAGCCCGCCCAGGGCGTTGTCCGGCTTGACGATGGTCAGGCTGCCGTAATCTGTATGGGCGCTGGCGCGCATCTGGCCGGGCTCGACTTCGCCCTTCACGTCCGGGTAGCTGAGGCTGCGGAACATGCTGATGTGCTTGTCGATCTTGTCGTCGAAAAAGGTCTCCGGCAGCTCCAGCGCCAGGGCGAAGATGCGCATCAGCGACTGCGACAGCTCGCTCATGGCGGCGAAATATTCGCGGTAGGCCTGCTCGAAGCCTTCAATACCGGTCGGCCAGACGTTCGCGGCGAAATGCGGGCCGGCGGCAGCACAGTGGTAATACGCCTCGTCTGGCACATCGCTCGGACCGATGGAGAAGGATGCCTTCAGATCGCCCGGCGAGGCTTCCTCCAGCGAGTAGGACAGGCTCTCTTCGGCGACGGCGCTGTAGCCGCGCACCATTTCCGGGCTGGGCCGATCGACCTTGCGCTTTTCCGGTAACGGCAACGCGAAGAACTGACGGGTCAATCGCGATACGCGCTCGACCAGTTCGGTAGGGATCTGATGGTTGGTGATGACCAGAAACCCGATGTCACGACAGGCCTGATCGACGGCCTTGGCCACCTGGGCCTTGCCCTCTGGCGTGCCGGCAAAATAGGGCGCCAGGTCGATGATGGGAACGTATTGCAGAGTCATGGGTGACGCACTCCTCTGACGCAAGGCGGGTAACGAGCGCGTCGCCGATGGCGCGGGCGCTTCTCTGTATGCGTGACGCCGCCGCCCGCGTGCACGCCGGGCGACGGGGAGGAGAGAGCAGAAAGCGTGCCACGTAACCGATTCGGTTGCGGATCAGTCACTTAGGGCCTAAGCGGGAGAAATCTGGATCAAATGGTCCGGTTCGGAGCACTTGGTTTGTGCGCGAGGCACGAAAAGCGGGCGTTGGGCGGGAAGGCTACAGCGACACGCCAGGCAGTAATCGGAGTGAACTAATACCCCAGCGCTACGATCCCCTCTTATACACATTCAGAGCGAGCCTGGCGGACCAGCACATCCGCACCGAGCATCACGACAGGGTCGCCCAGCGATGAGGAAACCTCCGTGGCCGCAAACACCCACCGCTCCCAACGCACCTACCGAAGCAGGCCGGGCCCGCTGCACGCGACCCTGCTTGCCGGAACCGTCCCCCTGTTTCTCGGCGCCATGCTGAGCGATATCGCCTACTACCGCAGTTATCAGATTCAGTGGAGCAATTTCTCCTCCTGGCTGATTGCTGGGGGTCTGGTGTTCTGCGGGCTGGCGATACTGTTCGCGCTGGTCAATCTGATCCGAGCCACCCAGAAAAAAGGGCGGCCGCTGGCTTATCTTCTACTCCTGCTGGCGGCCTGGGTGCTGGGTTTCATCAACGCCCTCGAGCACGCCAAGGATGCCTGGGCCGCCATGCCCGGAGGGTTGATTCTGTCGGTGATCGTCACCCTGCTGGCCTGCGCGGCGACGTGGGTCGGTCTCACCAATCTACGCTCGGGAGGTGCAGCATGAAGCATTCGAGCGCACTGACCGTCCTGACCCTGGCGCTGTTTCTGAGTGCATGCGGTAGCGAAGAGCAGGATACCGCCCAGCTGCACGGTGCCGATCCCAAGCTCCCGGAACCCGAGCGGGGTCTGC
>DPSI01000601.1:907-6222 GCA_003527165.1 Pseudomonas sp. | reverse complement strand
TGGTGAGGTGCGGTCGGCCAACATGCCCAGTACCAGGCGCAGAACGGCGCCGGAAAGGATCGGCGTGGCGACCATGAAAGCGCGTTGTTGGGTAGTCAGGCCGAGGTCCGCGGCGATCTGCACACCCATGGGGCCGAGCACGTACCAGACCATGAAACTCAGATCGAAGTAGAGAAAGGCGGAGAACAATGTCGGCGTGTGGCCGGCTTTCCAGAAACTCGTATTCATCGAATACCTCACTAGACAAGTTGTTCCGGCGGCGAGATGGCCGTCGGGGAATGCCGCGCTGCCGGGCGGCAGCCTCAAATCCAGGCGGGCAATGCCCGCGCCCCTGCTCGTTGGGGCCAAACGAAAAAGGCGCCGCGAACCACCGTCAGTCTCAACGGGGCAACGCGACGCCTTTGTCATGTCTGTGAGTAACCGCCTTTGGCTACCTGCCTTGCGATAAGCAGAAGCTGTGCCAAGAGCCGCAATCGCGGATTGAAGCGCCCTGCAGAGCAGTCAGTAGGCTTGTGGTTTGGGGGAGGCGCGCACCCATGGTGCGCCGTGCTTCGAAGTGGGGCGCATCAGGCGATGCGATTGACCTTGGGGAATTTCGCCTCGAACTCGCTGGGCATCGGGACCACCCGGGTCTCCAGATAGTTGTAGAAAACGAAGCCCGACTTGGCCATGGCGATCGGCGTGCTATCGGCGGGGCGGGTAATGCGGAAGGTGATGTCGCCGCCGTACTTGTTGAAATCCATCACGCCAACTTCGAACAACAGCACATCGCGCGCGTGGGCCTCGGCTTTGTAGGTGGTCGCCAGGTCGGTGACGATGATGCCGCTGCCGTCCTTTCGGGCGATGCCGTAGGCGAATAGGAAACGCGCCCGCGCCTCGGAAATCATCGAGATCATCGAATCGTTGGCAAGATGGTTGGCGGCGTTGATATCAGTGATGCGTACGGTCAGCTGGGTGGTGAAGCAGAACTGGTCTTCGGGAAACTGCAAGGACAGGCGGGCCATGGTGCTCTCGTTGGCTAGTAGCGTGTTGGAAAGTTGGTTCGCTCAACGTCGTGGACTTGAGGCTATGGGAGCGCCGACCTCAGCGGCGAATCGTGCCCTCGCAGCGCGACACTGCAGCCAGACAGCCCAGCGGACTGCGTTCGCCGCGGGGCGCGCCTCCTGCAAGGTTCGGGCAGGCTTGAACGTATGGTTGCATGAATCGTCCGTTCAGGCCGCTAGGTGGTTTAAGCGGGTTGGCAGCGCGACGTGCGGACGCCAATTTTACGTGTCCGCGTTCCAGGTCCAAGCAAGATTCAGCCCGCTGATGGTCCTTGCATCACCTGCTGCAGGGCGTTAGGCAATGCTGTGGCGGATGCCCTGCAAACGCTCATCGATGATCGGCGTGATCAGTGCGTAACATTCGGCCGGCGCCAGGCTGACCCGCGGTGCGTTGATCAGGTTGCGCTCCAGATGCTCGATGAGATTGCTCAGGGTCTTGCCGCCAATCGGGTCGGCGAGGCGCTGACAGAGATAGCGCATCTGGATTTGCATATCCAGCGGGCACTTTTCGTAGTTGGCCGCACGCACCGCCAGGCCGCGCAGCCGGCCGAGGTCTTCCAGTGCACGGCACGCTTCGCATAGGCCGGTCACCTGAGGATTGCCCTGAAAGGCCAGGCGCAGCTCGAGCACATGAATGCTTTCGAGCAGTTGTTCGATGAGGATGCAGTGCGGCTCGAAGTCTGCCGGGTTCTGGCGAATCTGCTGCCACAGGGCGCGCATTGCGGGTCGGTTTTCCTCTCCTTTCCACTCCTGCCAAAGCCGGTCGAGACGGGCCGCGACCTCCAGCCGCTGCGTCGTGGCTGCGGCATCACGCTGGCCACCGAGGCCACGGTGCTTCTGCATGAACTGAAGGACCTCCAGCGCGTACTGCAGCGCCTGGACATCGGTCGCGCTGAGGCGCTTGCGGTGCCGCTCGGCAGCGACGCGACTGAGGTGGTTGCCGAGCAGTACCAGGCAGGCGGCCAGGGTCAGGGCGATCGATACTTCCATGGTCAGGCTTCCGTACGGCTGAGTCGAGTGAGGTAGAGGGTCAGGCTGTGCAGCTCTTCGGCCTGGCTTCGCTGGCGCTCGACGCCGGTTTCGACGTGCTCGAGCTGATCGCGCAGCAGGCGGTTGCTGTGTCGCTGCTCTTCAAGGGCCGCTTGCAGGCGATCGAGTTCGGTCAGGCTGAGTTGGCTGCGCCGCGCCAGCTGATCGAGTTCGGCGGCCAATGCGCTGCTCTGCTCGCCGCTTTGCTCCAGCAAATGCTGGTGCTGAACGACTTCGGCTTCGACACGGCAAACCGCGTGACCCGTCGTGGCGACGACGCTGGTGATGTCCTGGGCGGCGCGGTCGCTGGTCAGCGCCAGCTGGCGGACCTCGTCGGCCACCACGGCGAAGCCGCGCCCATGTTCGCCCGCCCGTGCCGCTTCGATGGAGGCGTTGAGGGCCAGCAGCTGTGTCTGTTTGGCGACGTTCTGGATGCTCGACGCGGCCTTGCCCACGGCGGCGGTGTCCTGCAGCAGTTGGCCGACCGCATCGGAGGTGCGTTGCATGCTCTCGCGCACCTCGGTCATGGTGGTGCTGACGGACAGGGCACTGTCGCGACCGGCCTGGCTTTCCCGATAGGTTTCGGCAAAGGCATGCATGGCTTGCTGACCCAGCGAGCTGACCCGCTCCAGGTTCTGGCTCAGCGCCTTGCTGGCTTCGGTGATCGCCAGCACTCGCTGACCCTGGTCGACACTGCTGTGCTCGGCTGTGCCGGCCATGCGCTCCAGGGCATCGTTGGCGAATTGCACTTCACTGCGTAAACGTTCGCTGCGCAGCGATTGGGCGCTAAAAGCGGCGACCAGATCCTCGCGTGGATCGGCGAGCCCTTGCTGCTGCCCGAGCACGGCTAGAAGGTGCCCGCTGTGCCGCCGATTCATGCGCTGCTTGCGCTGCTGTGTCAGTTGCAGACCGGCAGCGCAGCAGGCGATTGGCAGAGCCAGCATCTGTTGTTGCCAGAGTGCGGCGATGCAGGCGGTGGCCCAAGCTGCGAGAACCAGCCAGTCCAGATGCGGGTTTGCCGTAGCGATTGGCGTCGCTTTAAGGTTATCGGTCGCCGCGCTGGCACCGATCAGTGCTCTGTCCATGTCTTAATTTCCGATTCGATTGCTAAAGGCCGTGAGCTCGAAAAGCTTCGCGAGCAAGCTCGCTCCTGCGAAGGCGTCGGCGCAGCCAGGTGATGCGACGCGAGGCGTGCCCAGCGAGGCAAAACCTGAGCTGCGTTGCGGTCAGGCCGCAGGCCGCTGCTGGCGCTGATAGAGGAACTCCAGGACTTGTGCCCGATAGGCGTGGTACTGAGCGTCGTGGGCCAGGACCATGCGGTCGCGTGGGCGGGGCAGGTCGACGCTCAGAATCTCGCCGATCGTTGCCGAGGGGCCGTTGGTCATCATCACGATGCGGTCGGAGAGCAGGACGGCCTCGTCGACGTCGTGGGTGATCATGATCACGGTGTTGCCGAGGTCGGCGTGAATCTCCATCAGCGAATCCTGCAGGTGCGCTCGGGTGAGGGCGTCTAGGGCGCCGAAGGGCTCGTCCATCAGCAGCACCTTGGGTTGCATGGCCAGCGCGCGGGCGATGCCGATGCGCTGCTTCATGCCCCCGGAAATCTCGCTGGGTCGCTTGTCGCGGGCGTGGGTCATGTGCACCAGTTCGAGGTTGTGCTCGATCCACTCGCGCATTTCGCGTTTGCTTTTCTGGCCCTTGAAGACTTCCCGTACCGCCAGCTCGACGTTTTCGTAGCAGGACAGCCAGGGCAGCAGGCTGTGGTTCTGGAACACCACGGCGCGCTCCGGTCCGGGCTCGTTGACTTCACGGCCGTCGAGGATCACCCCGCCGGTCGTGGCCTGATAAAGGCCGGCGACGATGTTCAGCACCGTCGACTTGCCGCAGCCGGAGTGTCCGATCAGCGAGACGAACTCGCCCTTGTCCATGCGCAGGTTGACGTTCTGCAATGCGCAGTAGAGCCCCTTGTCGGTGGGGAAGCTGATACCGACGCCGGTGAGTTCGAGGTGGGCATTGTTCATGGTGGTTTCCTCAGCGCAGGTCTGCGTTCTTGTCCCAGCTCACGCGGCGCTGGAGCATCAGCATGATGCGATCCAGGGCGAAGCCGATCAGGCCGATGACGATCACCGCGACCATGATCCGGCCCAGCGAGTTGGAGCTGCCGTTCTGGAACTCGTCCCAGATGAATTTTCCGAGGCCGGGGTTCTGCGCCAGCATTTCCGCGGCGATCAACACCATCCAGCCGGTCGCCAGCGACAGGCGCAGACCGGTGAAAATCATCGGAATGGCGGCAGGTAGCACGATGCGGCGCACGTGGCTGAGTGGCGACAGGCGCAGCACGCGGCTGACGTTCTGCAGATCCTTGTCGAGGTTGGCGACCCCGACGGTGGTGTTGATCACCGTTGGCCACAGGCAGCACAGCGCCACGGTCAGCGCCGAGGTGACGAAGGATTTGGCCATCAGCGGGTCGTCACTGACGTACACGGCGCTGACCACCATGGTTACCAGCGGCAGCCAGGCCAGCGGCGACACCGGTTTGAAGATCTGGATCAGCGGATTGATGGCGTTGTACACCGGCTTGCTCAGCCCGCAGACGATGCCCAGCGGGACCGCGATCAGCGAGGCGATGGCGAAGCCGGTCATCACCGTGTATAGGCTGGTGAGGATCTGCTCGAAAAAGGTCGGCTTGCCGGTGTAGAGGCGGATCTTCACCTCGGCGGTCGGGTCCTTGGCCAGGCGCTCGGCGTTGCGTTGCTCCTGCCGCTCGTAAAAGGCCGCGGCCCGTTCGCGCTCGCGCAGGTGCGCATCGACCAGCCCGTCGAACTGTTCGGCGACCTGCACCGGGCCGGGAAACTGGCCGAGGCTGGTCTGGATATTGGTCGCCACCAGCTGCCAGAACAGCAGGAAGGCGAGGATGCCCACCAGCGGCATGATGACCTGTGGCAGCCAACGCTTGAGCCGGGCCTGACGGCCGACCCTGAGGGTTTGTTTGATGTTCTGCACGACGGCTGGATTGCTCATCGACGTGTTCTCCAAAAAGGGGAGCCGGCAGGTGTGTGAAACTACTGCGTTCGGTTATGCCGCGTTAAAACAGGCTCGGATGCGAGGCCAATCGGAGTGCTCGTTTACAGCTCGTAAACTTGAGTGCGAGCCCAGTCCGCTTCCTCACCTGTTTGACTCGCTGCGCTCGCCCCTCGGGGCAGCCGCTGGCTGTTACCCCCGTTGGTCGTTGCGCCTTGCCTG
>DPSI01000601.1:0-735 GCA_003527165.1 Pseudomonas sp. | reverse complement strand
TTGGTCGTTGCGCCTTGCCTGGGCGGCCCCGCCTAACCATTGCCCGCTACGTTTTCACACAGCCTGCAGTACGACTCCCATAGGGCGGAATCAGAGCGTGGCATCGCCTTTCAGGCCGATGGAGAATTGCTCTAGGTAGGCATTAGGCGTCCGGCCGTCATAGGAGATGCCGTCGATGGTATCGGCCAGCGGTTCGCGGAAGCCGTCTTCATCGGCCGGAGGGAAATCCTCGGCGGTGAGCAGGCCGTCCGCCACCAGCTCGGCGGCCGCCTCGCGATAGATGTCCGGGCGATAGACCTGCTTGGCCATTTCCAGGTACCAGCTGTCCGGCTTGGCTTCGGCGATCTGGCCCCAGCGGCGCATCTGCGTCAGGTACCAGATGGCATCGGAGTAGTAGGGATAGGTCGCGTGGTAGCGGAAGAACACGTTGAAGTCCGGGACCTCGCGCTTGTCGCCTTTCTCGAACTCGAAGGTGCCGGTCATGGAATTGGCGATCACCTTGGCATCGGCGCCGACGTACTCGGGCCGTGAAAGGATTTCCACCGCTTCCTGGCGGTTGGCGTTGTTGTCCTCATCCAGCCACTTGCCGGCGCGGATCAGCGCCTTGACGAGCCGCTTGTGGGTTTCCGGGTTCGCTTCGGCCCAGGCCTTGGAGACGCCGAAGACCTTTTCCGACATGTTCTTGCGAATCGCGTAGTCGGCGACCACCGGCACGCCGATGCCCTTGAACACCGC
>DPSI01000603.1:3093-9767 GCA_003527165.1 Pseudomonas sp. | reverse complement strand
AACCGATATACCACTGGAGCGGCTGCTGATAGAGCGCGCACTGAGCATCAACACCGCCGCGGCCGGAGGCAATGCCAGCCTGATGACCATCGGTTGAAGCGACTGTGGCTTGCCTGGCGATCAGGCGACAGCTGTCGATCCAGGCGCGCTAGCGACGCTGGAGCCATAGCTGCAGCTGACCTGCGTCTCTTCAACCAAACATCCAACGGTTCGACTTACGGCCGACTGGCTGGGATCGGCACCTGCAAGACATGACAGCCCGTCAGCTAGCAGGGTTCCGGCTCGCTAGTAGACGGCTATCACTTCGTAATGCTGACGTCGACTGTCCACCAGGACTTCAACCTCATCGCCGTCGCAGCGACCCAGCAGTGCTTGGCCCAGGGGCGAGCGCGGCGATATCACCAGCACCTGCGCCTCCTCGATGGTCACTCGTAGGCCCGCGGCATCCGGGCCCAGGAAGACCCAGCGGCATTCGCCGGCCAGCTCCAGAACAACCAGTGCCCCCAGTTTTATCGGCTCATCGGCCTGCGAGCGTACCGGCAGATTGCGATAGCTGATCAGTGCGCTCTCGATCTCATGCACCCGTCGACGCTGGCCATCAGCCAGATAGGCAGCCTCAAGCCCGCGGGTGTCGTACTTGTTCTCCGCCTTGCTCTCGGCATGCGTCGCGGCTTCGTGCGATGCCTTCAACGCATCCTGGGCGATCGCCAGATCGGCCTGCAGCTTTTCAATAATCAGCATCTGGAGGTGGGTCTTGTTCATGCGGGCTCGGCTAAGACGGTACGGGACGTCTAGCATGGCACCGGTGCGAACGGAGAGCACGACGTTCGTCGCCCCAGCCAGCCACTCGCCCTTGTGCAGCGATCGCATCGTCGCCAGCGCTGCCGACGGTCGGGCGGTCAATGAACCGATGCGGGAAACCCGCTGTCCAGACAGAAGCGTCCAGATCAGCGCAACATGCGAATTTCGGCCCAAGCGCGATATTTCTTTTACAAAAGAAGAAAATTTGCCGCAGGCGACGGAGCGAGACGCTGCTTATACTGACCATCCATTCCAATCTGGAGCCACACCCGTGAATAAAGCCGAGTTGATTGAAGCTATCGCAGCCTCCGCCGATGTTCCGAAGAGCACTGCCACCCGTGTGCTGGATGCCTTCACCGAAAGCGTGACCAACACCCTGCAGAACGGCGACAACGTTACGCTGGTCGGCTTCGGCACCTTTGCTGTCAAGGAGCGTGCCGCTCGTGACGGTCGCAATCCGCAAACCGGCGCGACGATCAAAATCTCCGCGGCCAAATTGCCGGGCTTCAAGCCGGGCAAGTCGCTGAAAGATGCGGTGAACTAAGAACCCGCATCGATACCGGGCCGCTGACGTCCCTCGCGGACGCAGCGCCTGCTCAAGACGCCGCTCCTGCTCTGTGCTGCTCCCTTCGTTGTACCGGCTCTCTTCGAGCATCTTATCCCCCTGCCTTGAACATACTCGAAGCTGGACAGCTGTCCGATCGACGTGCGCCCCTGGGCGATAAATGTAATGCCGAGCTAGGTTGGCGCGGTCTGGGCCGCGCCGCTGCAAGTGCGGCACTGTTCAGCCATGGGCGTGCTTGGTCGCCTGCCCGGCGGAGTGCGCCGCCTCGTATGGCGCGCCGCGCGCTGACAAGCGTCCCGAAAGGATGCATAGGCAGTCATCTGGCGCACCATGCAAGTGCAAAGTCGGTGAGCGCACGGCGCTCAGAAGCCGATATATAGAAAGATCTGCACTTGGCACCGCTCTTGCTAAATCTCTTGTGCCAGGAAGCTGCGGCTCAAGGACGAGAAAATTCAGAAATAGCCGACTAGGGTTCCGGCTCGCGTTGCGAGTGGCTGGTCCGAGAGTTGGCGACCTCCAGTGAGGTTACACGGCGGGATAAAAGCCCGGGAGACGGCGTTCGATACGCAGCTCCTATTGCCATGTCCACTCACTGGAGGCCCGTTTATGCCCCCGCTCGGATTCGAAAAGGCCTACCCGCGGCAACATTCCCCGATCGAACGGGGGCTCTCTCCATGCGTTTGATCAATCGCGTTCCCGGTCGCACCGGCTGGACGCTGTTGGTGATCCTGCCCTTCGCGATCCTGCTGTTCGCATACCTGACCAGTTCCGCGCAACGGCTGGAAACAAACCCCAACGACAAACTGCTGCCCAGCTTCGTACAGATGACCAGCGCAGTGGAACGCCTGGCCTTCACCCCGGACAAACGCAGCGGCGATTACCTGTTCTGGCAGGACACCGCCTCCAGTCTCAAGCGCCTCGGGGTTGGTCTCGGCATTGCCGCAGTCGCTGGCCTTTGTCTGGGCGTGGCTGCCGGCACGCTGCCGCTGTTCAGCGCATCTTTGTCGCCGCTGCTGACGGTGCTGTCGATGGTGCCGCCGCTGGCGATCCTGCCGATTCTGTTCATCGTCTTCGGGCTCGGCGAGCTGTCCAAGGTCATGCTCATCGTCATCGGCGTGACCCCCGTGCTGGCACGCGACCTCGAGCAACGAGCGCGGGAAATCCCGCCGGAACTACTGATCAAGGCGCAGACCCTGGGCGCCAACACCTGGACGCTGATTCTGCGGGTGGTCTTGCCGCAACTGCTGCCGCGTCTACTGATTGCCCTGCGCCTGGTGCTCGGTTCCGCCTGGCTGTTCCTCATCGCAGCCGAGGCGATCGCCTCCACCGACGGGCTTGGCTACCGGATCTTCCTGGTCCGGCGGTACCTGGCCATGGACGTGATCCTGCCTTACGTGGCCTGGATCACCCTGCTCGCCTGGAGCATGGATTTCGGACTGCGCAAGCTCACCCGGCTGGCCTTCCCCTGGTACGAAGGAGCCAAGGCATGAGCGAGATCAGCATGACTCAGACCAGCGAACGGCCAACCAAACCCTTCATTCAGGTCAACAACGTCTGGCAGGAATATGCCGATCAGGTGGTGCTGGAACGGCTGAACCTGAGCATCAACGAAGGCGAATTCTGCACCTTGGTCGGCGCGTCCGGCTGTGGCAAATCCACCTTTCTGCGCCTGCTGCTCGGCCAGGAACGGCCCAGCCGCGGCGAGATTCTGCTCGACGGCTCCCCCATCGCCAACGAACCGGATGCCAGCCGCGGCGTCGTGTTCCAGCGCTACTCGGTGTTCCCGCACCTGTCGGTGCTGGACAACGTCGCCCTCGGCCTGGAGCTACCCAAGGCGCCGCTGCTGGGTCGTCTGTTCGGCCGAAGCAAGCGGGAAGCGCGCGAGCAGGCCGAAACGATCCTGCGCAAGGTCGGCCTCGTCCATTCGCTGGACAAGTACCCCGCACAACTGTCCGGCGGCATGCAGCAGCGCCTGGCCATCGCCCAGGCGCTGATCATGAAACCGCGAGTGCTGCTACTCGATGAGCCCTTTGGCGCGCTCGATCCGGGCATCCGCAAGGACATGCACGAGCTGCTGCTGCAGCTTTGGCAGGAAACCCGGCTGACGGTATTCATGGTCACCCATGACCTGTCCGAAGGGTTCACGCTGGGCACCCGCATTCTGGTGTTCGACAAGACCCGCATCGATCCTCACGCACCGGGCGCCTATGGCGCACGTGTGACCTACGACATCCCGCTGAACTCCGACCGCCGAGCCGCACGCACCGCCATTGGTGAGCTGCCAGCACAACTCGGCCACCTGCATATCGTCAATCAAGGAGCCTGACATGAGCGCTTCACTTGCTATCCGCCCCACGCTTTACGAAGAGACCCTTCCTGGCGGCGGGCATACCTCCTTCGTACTCAAACGCGGTCAGCTGCTGCGTCTTACCGACCTGGAAGGCGGCGCCAACGTCAGCCTGCTGATGTTCAACGCCGCGGAAAAAAGCGAGCGGCTAAACCTGCCCGACACCCTTAAAGGCCAGCACACCGCCAAGCTCACCAGCGGGCACTGCCTGTACTCGGACATGGGCCGCGTGCTGGCTTGCATCACCGCCGACAGCTGCGGCTGGCATGACAGCTTCGGCGGCGTACTGAACGCCGATGAGGTCGCCGAGAAATATGGTCAGGGCCGCTACCAGGAACTGCGCAACGGCTTTTTTCGCAATGGCGTCGACAACCTGCTGGTGGAAATGGGCAAGTGGGAGCTGAACCTGCAGGACCTGCTGATGACCCTCAACCTGTTCAGCAAGGTGACCGTGGACGCCGAGGGTGGCTTCGCCTTCCAGCCCGGCAACAGCAAGGCCGGCGACTACGTCGAGCTCTACGCACCGATGGATACGCTGGTGGTGCTCACCGCCCTGCAGCACCCGATGGACCCGACCCCGGCATACGCGCCGAAACCCGTGCAGCTCAGCTGGCACCGGATCGACAGCGACGGCATCAGCGTGCTCTGCCGAACCTCGCGCCCGGAAAACGGCCGCGCCTTCCACAACACCGAACGGCTTTACATCTGAGGAGGGGCGCCGACATGACCATCCACGAAAGCAACCTGCATCCTGAAACGGCCGTCTTCCGCGACGTGATCCCGGCCGGAGAGCCCTACCTGTTCGAGGTCAAGGCCGGCCAGACCCTGCGCCTGCTCGACCTGGAAGGCAACCAGGCGATCGACACCCTGTTCTTCGCCGCGAACAACCCGCGCGAGCGCTTCGACCCGCAGCGCACCCTGCGCCGGCAGAACAAGGTCTACCTCACCACCGGCACGGTGCTCTATTCCAACCTCGGCAACCCGCTGCTGACCATCGTCGCCGACACCTGCGGCCGCCACGACACCCTGGGCGGTGCCTGCGCGCAGGAAAGCAACACGGTCCGCTACGCGCTGGACAAGCGCTACATGCACAGCTGCCGTGACAATTTCCTGCGCGCCAGCCTGCACGACGGCCGCCTGAGCAAACGCGACATCGGCGCCAACATTAACTTCTTCATGAACGTGCCGGTCACCCCCGAAGGCGGCCTGACCTTCGAGGACGGCATCTCCGCCCCCGGCAAATACGTGGAGATGAAGGCCGAGCAGGACGTGATCGTGCTCATCTCCAACTGCCCACAGCTGAACAACCCGTGCAACGGATGGAATCCGACGCCGGCGCAGGTTTTGGTGTGGGATTGAAGCCCATCGGTGGATGACGCAAGCGGCCATCCCCCCTACACCGAGCCTCGGCGATCGTAGGGTGGAAAACGGCGAAGCCTTTTCCACCGATGAACCCACCGAGCCACCCCGGACGACCGGGGATGAACGAATAAAGGCGGGACGGCCCGCCAAGCCCCTGAGGCTCATGGAACATGTTCGACAAACTCCTGATAGCCAACCGCGGCGCCATCGCCTGCCGCATCCTGCGAACCTTGAAGGCGCTCGACTGCCAGGGCGTGGCCGTCTATTCCGAGGCCGACGCCGCCAGCCTGCACATCCAGCAGGCCGACGAGGCGCACAGCCTCGGCGAGGGCCCGGCCGCGCAGACCTACCTGGTGGTGGACAAGATCCTCGGCATCGCCCGGAAAACCGGCGCCAAGGCAATCCACCCGGGCTACGGCTTCCTCTCCGAGAACGCCGCCTTCGCCGAAGCCTGCGAAGCGGCCGGGATCGCCTTCGTCGGCCCCACACCGGAGCAGTTGCGGGTGTTCGGCTTGAAGCACACCGCCCGTGCCCTGGCGAAAGCCCACGGCGTGCCGATGCTGGAAGGCACCGAGCTGCTGGAAGACCTGAACGCCGCCCTTGAGGCAGGCGAGGAAGTGGGCTATCCGGTGATGCTCAAGAGCACCGCCGGCGGCGGGGGCATCGGCATGCGCGTCTGCCGCTCGGCGGCCGAACTGTCGGACGCCTTCGAGGCGGTCAAGCGCCTGGGGCAGAACAATTTCAGCGACGCCGGCGTGTTCATCGAAAAATACATCCAGCGCGCCCGCCACCTGGAAGTGCAGGTGTTCGGCGACGGCCGTGGCGAAGTAATCGCCCTCGGCGTGCGCGACTGCTCGGTGCAGCGGCGCAACCAGAAGGTGCTGGAGGAAACCCCGGCGCCGAACCTGCCGGCGGGCATGGCCGAAGCGCTGTGCGCGGCGGCGATCAAGCTGGCCAAGGCAGTCAGCTACCGCAGCGCCGGCACCGTCGAGTTCGTCTACGACAGCGAGGCCGAGCGTTTCTATTTCCTCGAGGTGAACACCCGCCTGCAGGTCGAGCACGGCGTCACCGAGCAGGTCTGGGGTGTCGACCTGGTGCGCTGGATGATCGAGCTGGCGGCCGGCGATCTGCCGCCGCTGACTGAACTGGTCAGTGGCCTGGAACCCAAGGGCCATGCCATCCAGGCGCGGCTCTATGCCGAGGACCCGGGCCGCGACTTCCAGCCGAGCCCGGGCCTCTTGACCGCCGTGGGCTTTCCCGAGGCCGACGGCCAGGCCCTGCGCATCGACACCTGGGTCGAGGCCGGCTGCGAGATCCCGCCCTACTTCGACCCGATGATCGCCAAGCTCATCACCTGGGCGCCGGATCGTGGGCAGGCCCGCGCCGCGCTGGATGCCACTCTGGGCGAGTCGCTGCTCTATGGCGTGGAGACCAACCGCGACTACCTGCGGCAGATCCTCGCCTACGCCCCCTTCGCCGAAGGCTCGCCCTGGACCCGTTGCCTGGAGGGGCTGAGCTACCGCGCCAGCACCTTCGAGGTGCTCGCCGCCGGCACCCAGACCACCGTGCAGGATTATCCGGGTCGCCTCGGCTACTGGG
>DPSI01000603.1:2662-2953 GCA_003527165.1 Pseudomonas sp. | reverse complement strand
CGGGTCGCCTCGGCTACTGGGCCGTGGGCGTGCCGCCGTCGGGGCCGATGGACAGCCGCGCGCTGCGCCTGGGCAACGCGCTGCTGGGCAATCCGGCCGACGCCGCCGGCCTGGAAATCACCATGAGCGGGCCACTGTTGCGCTTCAACACCGACGCCGTGGTGGCGGTGACCGGCGCCGAGATCCCGCTGAAGCTGGACAACGTCGAACAGCCGATGTGCACGGCAATCCGGGTCAGGGCTGGCAGCACCCTGGCGCTGGGTACCATCGCCGGCGCCGGTGCGCGCGCCT
>DPSI01000603.1:0-2525 GCA_003527165.1 Pseudomonas sp. | reverse complement strand
CGTGCGCGGTGGCCTGCAGGTGCCGGACTACCTCGGCAGCAAGAGCACCTTCACCCTCGGTCAGTTCGGCGGGCATGCCGGCCGCGCCCTGCGCGCCGGCGACGTGCTGCACATTCCGGCCCTGGCCGACGCCAGCGCCGGTGCCAGCCTGCCCGTGGAACTCTGTCCGGCGCTGCCGGCGGTGCGCGAACTCCGGGTGATCTACGGCCCGCACGGCGCACCGGAATACTTCACCGAAGGCTATATCGAGACCTTCTTCGCCACCGACTGGGAGGTGCACTTCAACTCCAGCCGCACCGGCGTGCGCCTCATCGGCCCGAAACCCGAGTGGGTGCGCGAGAGTGGCGGCGAAGCCGGCCTGCATCCCTCCAACATCCACGACAACCCCTACGCCATCGGCGCGGTGGACTTCACCGGCGACATGCCGGTGATCCTCGGCCCGGACGGCCCGAGCCTGGGCGGCTTCGTCTGCCCGGTGACCATTATCGAGGCCGACCTGTGGCAGCTCGGCCAGCTCAAGGCCGGTGATAAGATGCGCTTCGTGCCGGTGGATATCGCGACCGCGCGGGCGCTGGCCAAGGCGCTGGATGAGGAATGCACGACACTCCGTGGGAGTAATGCCTGTGGGAGCGGTCTTGCTCCCACAACAGCGGTGGCGCTGATCTCCCCCATCATCCTCGACCTCGGCCAGGCCGACACCCGTCTGGTGGCTCGCCTGTCCGGCGACACCCACCTACTGCTGGAAATCGGCCAGCCGGAACTCGACCTGGTGCTGCGCTTCCGGGGCCATGCCTTGATGCAGGCGCTGGAGGCGAAGCACCTGGATGGAGTGATCGACCTCACCCCCGGCATCCGCTCCCTGCAGGTCCACTACCAGCCGGAAACCCTGCCGCTGCAGAGGCTGCTCGACACCGTTTCCGGCCTGTGGGACGCGGTGTGCTCGGCGCAGGACTTGAAGGTCCCATCGCGCATCGTTCACCTGCCGCTGTCCTGGGACGACCCGGCCTGCCAGCTGGCGATCGAGAAGTACATGACCACGGTACGCAAGGATGCCCCCTGGTGCCCGAGCAATCTGGAGTTCATCCGCCGCATCAACGACCTGCCGAACCTCGACGAGGTCTACCGCACCGTATTCGAGGCCAGTTACCTCGTGATGGGCCTGGGCGACGTCTACCTCGGCGCGCCGGTGGCCACACCGCTGGACCCGCGTCATCGCCTGGTCACCACCAAGTACAACCCGGCGCGCACCTGGACCGCGGAAAACTCCGTAGGCATCGGCGGCGCCTACATGTGCGTCTACGGCATGGAAGGCCCGGGCGGTTACCAGTTCGTCGGCCGCACCCTGCAGATGTGGAATCGCTACCGCGCCGTCGAGGCCTTCGGCGGCCAGCCCTGGCTGCTGCGCTTCTTCGACCAGATCCGCTTCTACCCGGTCTCGGCGGACGAGCTGCTGAAGATCCGACGCGACTTCCCGCTGGGCCGCTACCCGCTGAAGATCGAGGAGACCGAGCTGCGCCTGTCCGACTACCAGGCCTTCCTCGACCGCGAGGCCGAGGGCATCGCCGCCTTCCGCCAGCAGCAGCGTGCCGCCTTCGACGCCGAACGCCAGCGCTGGATCGAATCCGGCCAGGCGCACTTCGAGAGCGAGGAAGTCACCCTCGAGCTCGGCGAGGACGCCCCGCTGGGCGCCGGCGAGCACGGAATCGAGAGCCACATCGCCGGCAACCTCTGGCAGGTGCAGGTGGAACCGGGCGCGACGGTCGCGGCCGGCGATGTGCTGGTCATCCTCGAGAGCATGAAGATGGAGATCCCCCTCACCGCGCCGGTCGGCGGCGTGGTGAAGGAGGTCCGCGTGCAACCCGGCTCGCCCGTGCGCGCCGGCCAGCGTGTCGTGGTGATCGAGGAAGCCTGACGCCGAACAACGTAGGGTGGATCACGCTTCACCGATCCACCAACCGGCCCGCAGGGCCGGCCCGAACATCAACGGTGGAAAAGGCTGCGCCGTTTTCCACCCTACGAAGGACACGAGCATGAACGAAACATTCGACCTGCGCCTCGACACCCTGCGCACCGCCTATGCCGCCGGTGAAACCACCCCGCGCCGGCTGATCGCCGAACTGCGCGACAAGGCCGCCGCCCTCAATCCCGAATTCAAGCTATTCATCCACCTGCTGACGGCAAAAGAACTGGAGCCCTACCTCGCCGCGCTGGACGGCAAGTCGCCCGCGGAGCTGCCGCTCTATGGCATCCCCTTCGCCATCAAGGACAACATTGATCTCGCCGGCATCCCCACCACCGCCGCCTGCCCGGCGTTCGCCTACACCCCGGACGCCAGCGCCACCCTCGTCGAGCAGCTGATCGCCCTCGGCGCCGTGCCGCTGGGCAAGTGCAACCTCGACCAGTTCGCCACCGGCCTCAACGGCACCCGCTCGCCCTATGGGGAGTGCCGCAACAGCGTGCACCCGGACTACCCGTCCGGCGGCTCCAGCGCCGGCTCCTCGCTGGCCGTGGCGCTGGGCGTGGCC
>DPSI01000152.1 GCA_003527165.1 Pseudomonas sp. | reverse complement strand
GGTGGCCAGCGGCAGGCGCACGCCAACATCCATACGCAACGTTGAAACTTCGGAGGTACGGCAGTTCTCGATGTAAATCATCGATAGCCGGTCGCGGCAGGTCAGGCCGACGGAAGTGTTGGTGCGACGGGCGAACTCGTCCATGTACGGCTTGGCCAGCTGGCGCACGCGCAGGTTGGACACGTAGGCGTAACCCAGAGCCAGCACGCCGGAGTCGAGCTGATACTTCTCCAGTTGCTGTGAGTAGCTGAGATAGCCGAGCTTGGTCAGGGTATAGGTCATACGCGACACCGTAGGCTTAGGCAGCCCGGTGATGCGTGCGATATCCTGATTGCCCATCACCACCGAGCCGTGGGTGAAGGCGCGCAGCACGTCCAGCCCGCGAGACAGGGCCTCGACGAACTTGCGGTCCTTGGGGTTCTCGATGTCTTCAACGTCGCTCATGGTGGTGTCGGTCTGTCTGGTAGTGGGGCAGCGGGGCGAACGATAGCAGATCGCCCCTGGGGCCGGGCAGTGCGGGCTTCGCCGGGGTGTCGGGCTCGCCCCTAAAGTCCATATGGCTCAAATTGCGGAAGCTCTGTTCCATAGTAGCTGAAAAAAACGGTTCTGCATTCCGCACAGTAAAATGATAATTCGCTAACGGAAGTCTGATTCGAGAATCGGCCCGTTCGCCGAATCGCAGCACGATGCTAACCGTCAGAGGGACGAGCGCTTGCGTAGCGTTGCCCTCAAGCGGTGATCGTGCTGCGGCAATCGTTCTCGCTTCATAAAGGCCGAGCGATCGACCGCGAGGCGACGAACGGCGGATTCACGCCAGCCTGACCAGGCATGGTCTGGCGGGCGTTCGGCGCGGATGGCTCAGAGCAGGAAAATGTCACACTGCGCTTGTTGCTTGGGGGGCTTTCTGATATAAAGCAGCGCTCTTTTCTAGGGGCCCGGTTTCTTCGCTAGCCGCGTAGCCGGTAAGACCCCAATGAAACGCGGCGCTGAGCGCCAAAAGACAAGTGAATTCAAGCGGCCAACCCATGCCGGGTTGGGCATGTGGTTTTAGAGGGCTGAGGCATGTCGAGAGTCTGTCAAGTTACCGGTAAGGGTCCGGTAACCGGGAACAACATTTCCCACGCGAACAACAAAACCCGTCGTCGTTTTCTTCCGAACCTGCAGCATCACCGCTTCTGGGTCGAGTCCGAGAACCGCTTCGTACGTCTGCGCCTGACCGCCAAGGGCATGCGTGTTATCGACAAGCGCGGCATCGATGCCGTTCTGGCTGAAATCCGCGCTCGCGGCGAAAAGGTTTAAGGAGAACTATCATGCGTGACCTGATCCGTTTGGTGTCCAGCGCCGGTACCGGCCACTTCTACACCACCGACAAGAACAAGCGCACTACCCCCGACAAGATCGAAATCAAGAAGTACGATCCTGTCGTGCGTAAGCACGTGATCTACAAGGAAGCCAAGATCAAGTAATTGATCGGCCCTTGAAGGAAAAACCCGCCAATCGGCGGGTTTTTTCGTTTCTGGGGTAGCGGTTTCTCAAGCTGCGGAACACCAAAGCCTCGTCCCGAGTCGGGCCTCCCCACAAAGGCACAAAATCCGCGCCGCTCCGCTTGGGTGGAAGGCACGCCCCGCGGCGAATGCTGGCGTAAGGCTGCCAGCAAAGCCAAGCAGTGCGCCAATGCGGCCCTCTCACAGGCAAGGCGCACGCCACGCCGCTTCAGCGTATCGTTCGGTCAGCTAACCTTGCGGATCGCATCGGCGAGGCGTTCGATCATCGCGTCGATGTGCTCCCGCTCGACGATCAGCGCGGGCGACAGGGCAATGGTGTCGCCGCTGGCGCGGACCAGCAAGCCATCCTCGAAACATTGACGGAACACCTCGTAGCCGCGCTTGCCGACGCCTTCGGCATGGGCCGCGAACTGGAAAGCGGCGACCAGGCCGACGGTGCGGATATCGGTCACGTTCGGCAGACCCTGCAGGCTGAACAGGGCGTCCTGCCAGTAACCTTCGATCTCGATGGCTTTCTGGAACAGATTCTCGCGCTGGTAGATCTCCTGGGTCGCTAGAGCGGCGGCGCAGGCCACCGGGTGTCCGGAATAGGTGTAGCCGTGGAAGAACTCGATGGCGCTTTCCGGGCCCTGCATAAAGGCCTCGTGAATCTTCTCGTCGACGAATACCGCACCCATGGGAATCGCGCCGTTGGTCAGGCCCTTGGCGCAGGTGAGGATGTCCGGCGTGACGCCCCAGCGCTGCGCGGCGAAGGCCTCGCCGATACGGCCGAAGCCGGTGATCACCTCATCGAAGATCAGCAGAATGCCGTGTTTTGCAGTGATCTCGCGCAAGCGCTGGAGATAGCCCAGCGGCGGCAGGATCACACCGGCCGAGCCGGACATCGGCTCGACGATCACTGCGGCGATGTTTTCCGCACCGTGCAGAGTAACCAGTCGCTCCAACTCCTCGGCTTTCTCCACGCCATGCTGCGGCAGGCCGCGGCTGAACGCGTTGCGCTGCACATCAAGGGTATGCGGCAGGTGATCGACGCCCGGCAGCAGCGCGCCGAAGGCCTTGCGATTGTTGGCCATGCCGCCGACCGAGATGCCGCCGAAGCCGACGCCGTGATAGGCCAGCTCCCGTCCGATCAGGCGGGTGCGGCTGCCCTGGCCGATCGCTCGCTGGTAGGCGAGGGCAATCTTCAGCGCGGTGTCGGCCGATTCCGACCCGGAATTGGTGAAGAACACCCGGTTCAATCCGGCCGGGCTGATCTGTGTCAGCCGCTCGGCCAGTTCGAAGGGCAGCGGATGACCCATCTGAAAGGTTGGCGCGAAATCCAGTTGGGCGATCTGCCGGCTCACCGCCTCGGTGATTTCGCGACGTCCATGACCGGCGTTGCAGCACCAGAGACCGGCGGTGCCATCAATTACCTGGCGACCGCTGGTATCGGTGTAGTACATGCCTTCGGCGCGCTCCAGCAGGCGTGGACTGCCCTTGAATTGACGGTTGGCGGTGAAGGGCATCCAGAAATGTTCGGCTGATGTGGCGGGGTGCAGATCGTTGGCCATGACTCGCTCCGGCAGGGCAGTTTTGACGGCTATGCTGTAACGCGACATCAACCGAGCGCACAGCGGTTTCAGCGAGTCTATGTTTAATAAAACGAACAAAACAAGGCGGAAAGCCGCAGCAGCGTAAAAAATATTGATAGGCCTGGTGCCGCTGGTTTAGGGTGCCTTTCTGATTATTCGACAGATATCGAGGACGCCCCATGACCACCCTGACACTCGCCGACTGGCAACAGCGTGCCCGCGACCTGCGCATCGAAGGGCGGGCCTTCATCCAGGGCGAATACACCGCGTCCAGCGCTGGCGCCAGCTTCGACTGCATCAGCCCGGTCGATGGGCGGATGCTGGCGCAGGTGGCGAGTTGCGATGAGGCCGATGCCGATCGCGCAGTGATCAGCGCGCGCATGGCTTTCGAGTCCGGCGTCTGGTCGCGCATGGCGCCGGCCAAGCGCAAGGCGACCATGATCCGTTTCGCCAACCTCATCCAGGCCAACGCCGAGGAGCTGGCGCTGCTGGAAACGCTCGACATGGGCAAGCCAATCAGCGATTCGCTGGGTATCGACATGCCCGGCTCGGCCAATGCGCTGCGCTGGTCGGGCGAGGCGATCGATAAGATCTACGACGAAGTGGCGGCGACGCCCCATGACCAGCTGGGCCTGGTCACCCGCGAGCCCGTGGGTGTGGTGGCGGCCATCGTGCCGTGGAATTTCCCGTTGATGATGGCTTGCTGGAAGCTCGGCCCGGCGCTGGCCACAGGCAACTCGGTGGTGCTCAAGCCGTCCGAGAAGTCGCCGCTCACCGCCATCCGCGTGGCGCAGCTGGCCATCGAGGCGGGCATTCCGCCGGGCGTGCTCAACGTGCTGCCGGGCTACGGCCACACCGTGGGCAAGGCGTTGGCACTGCACATGGACGTCGATACGCTGGTGTTCACCGGCTCCACGCGGGTCGCCAAGCAATTGATGATCTACGCCGGTGAATCGAACATGAAACGCGTCTGGCTGGAGGCTGGCGGCAAGAGCCCGAACATCGTCTTCGCCGACGCGCCGAATCTGCAGGCGGCTGCCGAGTCGGCTGCCAGCGCCATCGCTTTCAACCAGGGCGAGGTCTGTACTGCCGGCTCGCGTCTTTTGGTGGAGAGCTCGGTGAAGGAGCGCTTCCTGCCGATGGTGGTCGAAGCGCTCAAGGGTTGGAAGCCGGGCAATCCGCTTGATCCGGCCACCAATGTCGGCGCGCTGGTCGATACTCAGCAGCTCGATACCGTGCTCGGCTATATCGAGGCCGGTCGCAACGATGGCGCCCAGGTGCTCATCGGCGGTCAGCGGACCATGCAGGAAACCGGCGGGCTCTATGTCGAGCCGACCATCTTCGATGGCGTCAGCAATGCGATGAAGATCGCCCGGGAAGAGATCTTCGGCCCGGTGCTGTCGGTAATCACCTTCGATACGGCCGCCGAGGCCGTGGCCATTGCCAACGACACCCAGTACGGCCTCGCCGCCGCGGTGTGGACGGCTGACCTGTCCAAGGCGCACCTGACGGCCAAGGCGCTGCGGGCTGGAAGTGTCTGGGTCAACCAATACGATGGCGGCGACATGACCGCGCCGTTCGGCGGCTTCAAGCAGTCCGGCAACGGCCGCGACAAGTCGCTGCATGCCTTCGACAAGTACACTGAATTAAAGGCGACTTGGATAAAGCTGTAGCAGCCGCCAGCTTCAAGCCACAAGCTGCAAGTAGAAGCGATACGAGGGTGGATGTCGCTTTTTCACATCCACCGTTACCCCGCTCGGTGGATCGGTGAAGCGTGATCCACTCTACGAGGCCGGACGCAGCTTCAAGTTACAAGTAGATGAGAGGGAAGCCTCGATGGTGCTCCGTCGCCTTCCGACTGATTCGCTTGCGGCTTGCGGCTACTGCGCTACCTGAACCTGGTTGCGACCGTTGTGCTTGGCGGCGTAGAGGGCCTGGTCGGCGCGCTCCAATAATGCAGTTGGGCTGGAATGGCCATCGGTCTGGCTGATGCCGGCACTAAGGGACACGTTGAATACCCTGGAGCCGGCGTGGAAGGGCAGCGCCGAAAAGCGTTGACGGATTTCATCGAAAATCTGCCTGGCTTGCTCGAGGGTGCAGTCGGGCAATACCGCCACGAATTCCTCACCGCCGTAGCGGCCGAGACTGTCGATACGGCGCAGGCGTTGGCGCATCAGGTTGGCCAGCGAGCGGATGACGTTATCCCCGGCCGCATGCCCGTACTGGTCGTTGACCTGCTTGAAATGGTCGAGATCGAGCATCACCACGCTCGCTGGATTGCCGCTGCGCAGCGAGCGCTCCACCTCCAAGGTTACCTGTTCCTTGATATCGGCATGCTTGAGCAGACCGGTCAGGCTGTCGCGCGACAGCGCCATGCTCAGCGAGCGAGCGCGCTGGACATGGGAAAACACCGCGGCGGTCAGGGCGTGGTCGCTGATGGGCTTGGTGATGAAGGCATCACCCGCCTTGAGCAGGGCCGCCATCTGCCGGTTGATATCGGTCTCGGCAGACAGGTAAATGATGGTCACCCGCAACCACTCCTCGTTGAGGCGAATCATCTGTGCCAGTTCGAGCCCGGTGAACTCCGGCATGTTCATATCCAGCAGTACCACCTCCGGATTGAAGGTCCGCATGACCTCGAACAGCTGGCTGGGATCGGTCAAGGTCTGGACTAGCATCTGTGAATTGCGCAGTACCAGGCTGTAACGTGCGGCCAGATCAGTATCGTCGTCGACGATCAGCACCCGGTACGGCTCGCTCAGCTGCAGATTGAGGCAGTTTTCCAGGGTGTTTTCCAACTGCGTGACGTCCAGCGGTCGGGTGAAATAGCCTTTCGCGCCGGCACGTACGGCGGCCAGTTGGCTATCGAAATCGACGCGATGACCGATCACCAGCAGCGGCAACGGGGATTCCAGGGTCTGCTGCAGCGCGGTCACTTCGTTGAGCTCGCCGTCGTGCTGGCTGACAACGAGGGCGTCCGGCAATTGCCCCTGGACAGCGGTTTGCAGGAGCGGTATCTGCGGAAACAGCAGCACCTCATAGCCGAAGTTGCCCAGCGTCCGACACATTTCCTGTCCGGCTTCCAGATCGTTCTCGAGCAAGTAGATGCGGCAACCCGCCGGCATGAGTGCGTGCGCTTCGGGTTGCGCCTCCAGGGCGCGGTCGTGGGTTCCGGTTCGCGCGGCAGCGACCAGTTGATGGATTGACTGGATGAGCGCAGAGAGGGCCTGACCGCTGGGCCTGGCCGCTTCCAGCCAGCAATCGGCA
>DPSI01000200.1 GCA_003527165.1 Pseudomonas sp. | reverse complement strand
GGCGTGCAGCGCGACCTGCTGCCGCTGATCGAAGGCAGCACGGTCAACACCAAGCTGGGCATGGTCAAGACTGACCACATCCTGTTTATCGCCAGCGGTGCTTTCCATCTGTCCAAGCCCAGCGATCTGGTGCCCGAGCTACAGGGTCGTCTGCCGATCCGCGTCGAGCTCAAGGCCCTGTCGCCGGAAGACTTTGAACGCATCCTTACCGAACCGCACGCCTCGCTCACCGAGCAGTACCGCGAGCTGCTGAAGACCGAAGGGCTGGGCATCGAATTCACCGACGACGGCATCAAGCGCCTGGCCGAGATTGCCTGGCAGGTCAACGAGAAGACCGAGAACATCGGGGCCCGTCGCTTGCACACGCTGCTGGAGCGTTTGCTGGAGGAAGTCTCGTTCAGCGCCGGCGACCTGGCCGGCCAGCAGAACGGCGAACCGATCCGCATCGACACCGCCTACGTCAACAGCCACCTCGGCGAGCTGGCCGAAGACGAAGACCTGTCGAGGTATATTCTTTAACAAGCAGCTGGAAGCCAGAAGCTGGAAGAGATCGACTTTAGCTTTTGGCTTCAAGCTCATACGGAGTATGCCCATGCGCATCCCCACCCAGATCAAACTCCGCAAAACCTCCAAAATGCTGGAGCTGGAATACGGTGCTGACGAGCGCTACAGCCTGCCGGCCGAATTCCTGCGGGTGCACTCTCCATCTGCCGAGGTGCAGGGCCATGGCAATCCAATCCTGCAGACGGGAAAGATCAATGTCGCACTGGAGGGTATCGAGCCGGCCGGTCAGTACGCTCTGAAGCTGACCTTCAGCGATGGCCACGACAGCGGCCTGTATACCTGGGATTACCTCTATCAGCTGGCGACTAACCAGCAGCAGCTGTGGAGCGACTACCTTGGAGCGCTGGCAACCGCCGGCAAATCACGCGATCCGGACATTTCGCCGGTCAAGCTGATGCTCTGACGCCTTGTCGCACGCTACTCAGGCCTGCAACGCCTTGTCCAGTGCGCGTTCGATCTGCACCTGGACACTGCTGCCCAGGGCCGACAGCATGAGACCGAGGTTCAGCAGCACCCGAACCCGGTCTTCCTCGACCTCGATGCGACCATCCGCCCCGCTACGTCGCACTTCCAGCACATCACCCTGCCATTCGCAGCGCATGCCGTACTCGCTCGCCAGCTTCGCCGCCAACTGGTCGGCCTTCTCCCGCGCCGCGTCTCGACCGAGGTTGTGGGTACGCTCAACGATAATGCGGGCCATGGCGACTCCTGACGGCGGGCCGAAAAAAGGCGCGCACTATAGCACCTGACACCGCGACCCCGTCTGGCGACACGCCGACGACCGACCATCGCACGCCCGGCTTGTTCCGTAAGTCTCTGCGCTGACTTGCCGCTTGTGGCTTGGCGCTCGACACCGCATTTAGGTTTAGAATGCCGGCACATTCTTCCGGTGACAGTGACATGACCGATCCCCGCAAAGAGCGTGACGCAGAGCCCACCACCCACTTCGGCTACAAGAACGTGCCGGAGAGCGAGAAAGCGCAGAAGGTGGCGGAGGTATTTCATTCTGTAGCCGCCAAGTACGACCTGATGAACGACCTGATGTCCGGCGGTGTGCATCGCCTCTGGAAGCGTTTCACCATCGAGCTGTCCGGCGTGCGCCACGGCAACCGCGTACTGGACATCGCCGGTGGCACCGGCGACCTGACGCGCCAGTTCTCTCGCATCGTCGGGCCGAGCGGCGAAGTGGTACTGGCAGACATCAACGCTTCGATGCTCAAGGTCGGCCGTGACCGGCTGCTCGACAAGGGCGTGGCCGGCAACGTCAAGTTCGTCCAGGCCGACGCCGAGAAGCTGCCCTTCCCGGACAACCATTTCGACGTGGTCACCATCGCCTTCGGCCTGCGCAACGTGACGCACAAGGAAGACGCCATCGCCTCCATGCTGCGGGTGCTCAAGCCCGGCGGACGGCTGCTGGTGCTGGAGTTCTCCAAGCCCACCAATCAGTTGTTCTCCAAGGCCTACGACGCCTACTCGTTCAGCCTGCTACCGATGATGGGCAAGCTGATCACCAACGATTCGGAGAGCTACCGCTACCTGGCCGAGTCGATCCGCATGCACCCGGACCAGGAAACCCTCAAAGGCATGATGGCCGACGCCGGTTTCGAACGCGTCACCTATCACAACATGACCGGCGGCATCGTCGCCCTGCATCGCGGCATCAAGCCCTGATGTTGCGCACTGCCCTGCTGGCCGGTACCGAGCGTGGCCTCAACCGCGTGCTGCGCCTGGACCCGACGGCACTGCCGCGGCTGGCCCGGCTCAGCGGCCGGATCATCGAGATCGACTGCACGGCGCCGGCCTGGCGGCTCTTCGTTCTTGCCGATGCCGATGGCCTGCGATTGGCCGAGCATTGGGGCAGCGAACCGGATTGCCGCCTGCGTGCTTCTGCTGCGAGCCTGCTGCGATTAGCCACCAGCCGCAACAAGACGGCGATTCTGCATGGCCCGGATGTCGATATTGAGGGCGACAGCGGCGCGTTGATGAGCCTCGCCGAAGTGCTGCAGGACCTCGAACTGGACTGGGAATATGAAGTCTCGCGCTGGCTCGGTCCGGTCGGCGCACATCTGTTTGGCTCCGGCGTGCGCGGCCAGACCGCCTGGGCACGGCAGAGCGCCGAAAGCCTGCGCCAGAATCTGGCGGACTACCTCAGCGAAGAAGCACGGGCCCTGGTCGGCATGGCCGAGGCCGAAACCCGCTTCGCTGAGCTCGATCGCCTCAAGCTCGACCTCGACCGACTCGAAGCCCGAGTCGAGCGGCTCAACCAATCTCTGAAACCAGACCAACCCGAATGAAGCTGTTCGCCGCCACCCGCCGCCTGTTTCGCATCCTGCTGGTGGTGATCCGCTACCGCCTGGACGACATCATCCTCGACCTGCCGATGCCCTGGTGGCTGCGTGCGACCAGCTATCTGCTGCCCTGGCGCTGGCTACCACGCCGGCGTACCGAGCTCTCCCGCGGCGCGCGTCTGCGTCTGGCGCTGGAAGGCCTCGGCTCGATCTTCATCAAGTTCGGCCAGATCCTCTCGACCCGTCGCGATCTGCTGCCGCTGGACATCGCCGAAGAGCTGGCGATGCTGCAGGACCGCGTACCGCCCTTCGACTCGGCCGTCGCCACCGCGTTGATCGAGCGCCAGCTGGGCGCCCCGGTGGGCGAGGTTTTTGCCCGTTTCGACAGCAAACCGCTGGCCTCCGCCTCGGTCGCTCAGGTCCACGCCGCCAAGCTGCGCAGCGGCGAAGAGGTGGTGGTCAAGGTGGTGCGACCCAACCTGCGCCCGATCATCAGTCAGGACATCGCCTGGCTGTTCCTGCTGGCCAAGACCGCCGAGCGTGCGTCCACCGAAGCGCGCCGGCTGCATCTGGTCGAGGTGGTCGATGATTACGCCAAGACCATCTACGACGAGCTCGATCTGTTACGCGAAGCCGCCAATGCCAGCCAGCTCAAACGCAACTTCCAAGGCTCACCGCTGCTTTACATACCGCAAGTCTATTGGGACCTGTGCCGCCCGCAGGTGCTGGTCATGGAACGCATCTACGGCGTCCCGGTGACCGACATGGCGCGGCTGGCCGAACAGCGCACCGATATGAAACAGCTGGCCGAGCGTGGCGTGGAAATCTTCTTCACCCAGGTCTTTCGCGACAGCTTCTTTCACGCCGACATGCACCCCGGCAACATCTTCGTCAGCACCCACCAGCCCTGGAACCCGCAATACATCGCGGTCGATTTCGGTATCGTCGGCAGCCTGACGCCCGAAGACCAGGACTACCTGGCGCGCAACCTCATGGCCTTCTTCAAACGCGACTACCGCAAGGTCGCGCAACTGCACATCGACTCGGGCTGGGTACCGGCGGAAACCAAGGTCAACGAGTTCGAGGCGGCAATTCGTACCGTCTGCGAACCGATCTTCGAAAAACCGCTGAAAGACATTTCCTTCGGCCAGCTGCTGGTACGGCTGTTCCAGGTCGCGCGGCGCTTCAATATGGAAGTTCAGCCACAGCTGGTACTGCTGCAGAAGACCTTGCTTAATATCGAGGGGCTGGGCCGCGAGCTCTATCCCGAACTGGACCTCTGGGCCACCGGTCAGCCGTACCTCGAACGCTGGATGCGCGAGCGCATGAGCCCCAAGCAGTTGCTGAAGAACGCACACGCACAGATCGAGCAACTGCCACACCTGGCCGGCATGACCCGCGAGCTGCTCGAGCGCATGTCCAACCCCCACGCGAACAATCCGCCGCCTCCGTGGCACGAGCATCACCGGCATTGGCCGCTGCGCCTCGTGGGTGCCGTCTTGCTGGGCGGTGGCGCCACCCTGGCCGCCGCTGCCGACAGTTTTACCGCGGTGACCACCTGGCCGGCCTGGGTGATGCTGAGCGCCGGAATCTACATCGTGGTGCGCCGATAGCCAGCAGTCGGTGAGGCTGGCACACTTGGCGCATAGAGCGGAGAATTCGATGAACTGGCTGGACCAAATAAACTGGAACGAAGACGGCCTGGTGCCGGCCATCGCCCAAGACCATCAGAGCGGGCGCATCCTGATGATGGCCTGGATGAACCGCGAGGCGCTGACCCTGACCGCAGCGGAAAACCGCGCCATCTATTGGTCACGTTCACGTGGCAAGCTGTGGCGCAAGGGCGAGGAGTCCGGTCATGTACAGAAACTGCATGAACTGCGCCTGGACTGCGATGCCGACGTGATCGTGCTGATGGTCGAGCAGGTCGGCGGAATCGCCTGTCATACCGGTCGTGAAAGCTGCTTCTATCGGGTCTTCGAGAATGGTCAGTGGAAAATTGTCGAACCGGTCCTCAAGGACCCGCACGCGATCTATGCGGAGCACACACATGAGTGACACCTTCGACCGCCTGGCCGAGGTGCTGGAGGCCCGCAAGGGCGCTGCGGCGGACAGCTCCTACGTGGCCAGCCTCTATCACAAGGGCCTGAACAAGATTCTCGAGAAAGTCGGCGAGGAATCGGTGGAAACCATTCTGGCCGCCAAAGATGCCGCCATCAGCGGCGATGCCAGCGACTTGATCTATGAAACCGCCGATCTGTGGTTTCATAGCCTGGTCATGCTGGCCGCGCTGGATCAGCACCCTCAGGCGGTACTGGACGAACTGGACCGGCGTTTCGGTCTCTCCGGGCATGCGGAAAAAGCCGCGCGCCCACAATCCTGAATATTCAACTTCGGAGTAACGCAGCATGGGTTTTGGTGGAATCAGCGTCTGGCAACTCCTGATCGTTCTGCTCATCGTGGTCATGCTCTTCGGCACTAAGCGCCTCAAGGGTCTGGGTTCGGATCTGGGTGACGCCATCAAGGGCTTCCGCAAGTCGATGGGCACCGACGAAGAAAAGCCCAGCGTCGAAGAGAAGCAGAACCACACCATTGATGCCGAGGCCCGCAAGGTCGAAGATCCGACGAAGAAGAACTGAGGCGCCATGTTCGATATCGGCTTCACCGAACTGCTGCTGATCGGCCTGGTCGCGCTGGTCGTACTGGGTCCTGAACGCCTGCCCGGTGCGGTGCGCACCGCCGGCCTGTGGATCGGCCGGGCCAAGCGCAGCTTCGCCAACATCAAGGCTGAGGTCGAGCGCGAAATCGGTGCCGACGAGATTCGTCGTCAGTTGCACAACGAGCGCATCCTCGACCTTGAGAGGGAGATGAAGCAGAGCATCATGCCCACCCCACCCGGCACCGGCAGCAATACGTCGCCGCAGCCCGCCACGCCGCCGCCGCCGCCGGATGCAGGCACGCTAGAAGCCCCGGCGCCCGCCGAAGCCAAACCCGCCGACACGGCCCCCGTACCTCGCCCGGACAAATCGCCTGAGCCATGAGCAATACTTCCATCAATGATCAGGAAATGCCGCTGGTTGCCCACCTGACGGAGTTGCGCAAGCGCCTGTTGCGCTGCGTGGTGGCCATCCTGCTGCTGTTTGGCGGATTGTTCTACTTTTCCCAGCAGATCTATGCCCTGGTGGCGGCGCCGCTGCGAGCCTACCTGCCCGAAGGCGCGACGATGATCGCCACCGGCGTGGCTTCGCCATTCCTGACGCCCTTCAAGCTGACCATGATGGTGGCGTTGTTCCTGTCGATGCCGGTGATCCTGCACCAGATCTGGAGCTTCATCGCGCCCGGCCTGTACAAGCATGAAAAGCGCGTCGCGGTACCATTGCTGATCTCCAGCATTTTCCTCTTCTACGGCGGCATGGCCTTCGCCTACTTCGTGGTGTTCCCGATCATGTTCGGCTTCTTCGCCAGCGTGACGCCCGAGGGCGTGGCGATGATGACCGACATCGGCCAGTACCTGGATTTCGTCCTGACGCTGTTCTTCGCCTTCGGTGTGGCCTTCGAAATTCCAGTGGCGACTTTCCTGCTGATCTGGGTCGGCATCGTCGATGTCGCCACCCTGCGCAAGAGCCGCCCCTATGTCGTCGTCGGCTGCTTCGTGGTCGGCATGGTACTGACGCCGCCGGACAAGTTCTCCCAGGCATTGCTGGCCGTGCCGATGTGGCTGCTGTTCGAGGCCGGGCTGATCTGTGGCGGCATGGTAAAGAAACGCGAGGAAGAATTCCGCGGCGACGCCGAAGAAGGGCCGGCGCCTCCCAGCGACCAATCGCCTACGCCCCGCCCGTGAATGTGATACTGCTGGAGGCGGCTGACTTCGTAGCCGCCAATCGCGTGATCCTGCGCGACCGCCGTCTCAGACATATCCAGGACGTACACCGTGCCGAAGCAGGCGAAAGCCTGCGAGTCGGCCTGCTTGACGGCGAGATGGGCCAGGGCCGGCTGTTGCGTCTGGATGCCAGCGAGGCGGAGCTGGAAATCGCGCTGAATCAACCCCCGCCGGCCAAATTGCCGATCACCCTGCTGCTGGCGCTGCCAAGGCCGAAGATGCTCCGGCGCGTGCTGCAAACCGTCGCCTGCATGGGCGTGCCCAGGCTGGTGCTGCTCAACAGTTACCGGGTGGAAAAGAGTTTTTGGCAAACCCCCTTCCTCGAACCGGCCGCGATTCGTGAACAGCTGCTGCTCGGCCTGGAGCAGGCGCGCGACACCGTGCTGCCGGAAGTGAGCATCGAGAAACGCTTCAAGCCCTTCGTCGAGGATCGCCTGCCACAACTGGCCGCCGGCACTCGCGGGTTGGTCGGCCATCCAGGGAACTATCCGGACTGCCCACGCGCCATCACCGACTCGGTGACCTTGGCGATCGGCCCGGAAGGCGGCTGGATACCCTACGAGGTCGAAAAACTCACCGGGGCGGGCCTGCAGCCAGTGCAGCTGGGTGAGCGCATCCTGCGTGTGGAAACCGCCGTCAGCGCCCTGTTAGCGCGCCTGTTCTGATCAGAGTGCGGTACGTCGCGTGGCGAGACAGTACCGATGAACGTAATGCACGCATCCGGAGCATACGGGTCAGAGCTACTGAACCCCAAACAGCAGTATCTGCCATGCGACCTTTGACCATTGACCTTCACCGCTTGGAGTATGCGCTGGACAACCGCGACGCCAGTGAGCATTACCTCGACCTGGAGTCGGGTGAAATCCGCGCGGTGTTCCCGGGCGAAACCGCGCCAGGCATGGACGAAAAATATGACGTGCAGGAGGACCGCTTTCTGCATATCGAGCCGCTCGGGCTCGCGCAATCGATCGCCATGCGCGAGGCATTCCTGTTCACCCAGCACGATCCCAACGCCCATGCGGTGCTGAGTAACGCCTTGCAGGGCCGCAAGCCGCTGCGGACCTTCGATTTCAAGCTGGAGGATTTTCCGGAGGCTCGCCAGGCCTGGCTGGACTACCAGACCGTGCAGCTGCGTGAATACGCCATCACCTGGTTGCACGAGAACGGTCTAGAACCCTCGAAGCGCTGATCGAACCGCAACGGGTCGCCTCAGCTTTCCAACAAGAAGGTCACAGGGCCATCGTTCTGCAGGTGGACCTGCATATGGGCACCGAAACGGCCACAGGCGACCTGGGGGTGCTGCCGGCGCGCCTGGGCGAGCAGGTATTCGTAGAGTTCCTCGCCGAGCTGCGGCGGTGCCGCGCTAGAAAAGCTGGGCCGCAGACCGCTGCCCGTGTCGGCGGCCAGGGTGAACTGGGAGACCAGCAGCAGACCACCGCCGACGTCGGTCAACGAACGATTCATCTTGCCCTGCTCGTCGCTGAAGACTCGGTAGCGCAGCAGCTTGTGCAACAGCTTGTCGGCCCGAGCTTGGTCATCACCACGCTCGACGCCCACCAGCACCAGTAGGCCCTGGTCGATACCACCGACCACCTCGCCCGCCACCTCGACCCGCGCGTGCCTCACTCGCTGGATCAGCGCCTTCATCAGGCTTCCTCGGGCGGCAGACGAAGCAGGCGGTGGGCGACGTCCGCGGCGGCACGCACCAGGGCGTCACAGATCCCGGATTCCGACGCCGAGTGACCCGCTTCACGGATGATCTGCAGTTCGCTGTTGGGCCATGCCTCGTGCAGTTCCCAGGCATTGTCCAGCGGACAGATGACGTCATAGCGCCCGTGCACAATAACGCCTGGCAAATGAGCGATCTTGTGCATGTTGCGCAGCAGCTGGTCGGGCTCGAGGAACGCCCCATTGACGAAGTAATGGCATTCGATGCGCGCCATCGCCAGCGCCCGATGGGTGTCGGAGAAACGATCGACTACCTGGGTGTTCGGCCGCAGCGTGGCGGTGCGACCTTCCCAGCAGGACCAGGCCTTGGCCGCATGCATCTGAGCGATCTGATCGGTGCCGGTCAGCCGCTTGTAGTAGGCCTGCATCAGGTCACCGCGCTCTTCTGGCGGAATTGGCGAGAGGAAGTCCTGCCAGTAATCCGGGAACAGCCGGCTGGCACCCTCCTGGTAGAACCAGGAGAACTCCTTCGGCCGACAGAGAAAGATGCCCCGCAAGATCAACGCATGTACATGTTCGGGAAACGCCTGGGCGTAGGCCAATGACAGCGTCGACCCCCAAGACCCGCCGAACAGCACCCATTTGTCGATGCCGAGAAACTCGCGAAGTCGCTCCATATCGGCGATGAGGTGTGCGGTGGTGTTGTTTTCCAGGCTGGCGTGGGGGGTGGAGCGACCGCAACCACGCTGGTCGAAGGTGATGATGCGATACAGATTGGGATCGAAAAAGCGACGGCTCAGGGCATCACAGCCGCCGCCCGGACCGCCATGCACGAACAGCACGGGCAGGCCCTCCGGCGATCCACTTTCGTCGGCGTAAAGCACATGCGGTTGTTCGACCGCCAGCTCGTGCCGGGCGTAGGGTTTGATCTCCGGATACAAGGTCTGCATGGCACACTCCATGGTCGGTGCGCGGGCTCGACGACCCGCCTGACATTTCCGGCATCATAACGAGGTTCGAGAGGTTCGGCATGCCCGTATGGAAATTAGCCGCAGCTGCCGCGGCGCTGGCGCTGCTGCTGGTCGGTTGCGGTCGCGATGATCCCCAAGCCGCACTGAACGCGGCCGCGCAATCGCTGCAGGACAGCATCGAGAATAAGGACAACGGCGAGCTGATGGCGCGGATTCACCCCGAGTTCAGCGCTAATCAGCGCCTCGACCGGGACTGGGTGCGGCGCACGGCCACCTGATGTTCCTGCGTCACGACAATGTGCGGGTGATCGCGCT
>DPSI01000458.1 GCA_003527165.1 Pseudomonas sp. | reverse complement strand
GTCGGGTGCTGAACAGCTCATCCGTAGCAAGCGGGGACGTGCAGCAGGATCTCGTCGACCTGTTGAATGAATTCCAGCAGCCGCTATGGATCATGCTGGATGATTATCCGCGAGAAGCAACCGTGCAGTTCGATGCTTGCCTCGACCTGCTTCTCGAAAGAGGTCCCGAATTCGTCAATTGGTGGGTAAGCAGCCGTCGGCAACCCGCCTGGAAGCTGCCCCGGCTTTTGCTGCAGGGCGACCTGTTCGAACTGGAGGCCGAGGCCTTAGCGCTGACTGATGGTGAGCTTAGGCAGCTACTTCAGGCACACCGCCTGGAGCTCGCCGACGATACCTTCAAGCAACTATTGGCGGGCAGCGAAGGATGGCTGGCCGGCGTCAGTCTGCTGCTGTTGAATGCTAACGAGCAGGCGGTGCGCGAGCGCTTGGTGGCGGGAACGCCCTTGCTGAGGGATTACATTCAACGAGAAGTGCTCGAAGGGCAGAGCGAAGATGTTAGCCGAGCGCTGTTCGCGCTGGCTCGCATGCCCCGTTTTTCACCGCAGCTATGCGAGCATGTGCTCGATGGGATCGGAGGTGACATCCTCGATGTGCTGAAAATGTTCCAGTTGTTCATTCGCCAGATCGACAACTGCGGCGAATGGTTTCGCCTGTGGCGACCGTTAGCGCTGATATTGCAGCGCATGCCTGAAGCGGTATCGCCGACCCAGACTCATCTGCGCGCGTGTCAATGGTTTGCCAATCGCGGCGAGATGCGTGAAGCGGTGGAGCATGCGCTATGGGCGCGGCAGCCGGAGGTCGCAGCCAATTTTCTTCAGCGCTACGGGCAGGAACAATTGCTCATCGGCGACAACGTCTCGCATTTCATGAAGTGGCGCGGCGAGCTGCCGCAGGATCTATTCAACAGCACGACTCGGTTGATCGTGCTACATGGCTGGGCGTTGATCATTTCAGCCCGGCTCGATGAAGTGGATGATTGCCTTGCCGACCTGACGAAGTTCTTTCCGCAGCCCGATGCTCGGCGTCAGGCACAGCTGTTAGCTCAGTGGCAGGCCTTGCGCGGCTTTCTCGCGCGGTTGCGTGGCGAGCCCGAGGCCCGGAGTTACTGTCTCCAGGCGCTGGAAGTTTTGTCCGATCACGCCTGGGCGCAGCGAGTGCTGTGTTATCAGGCGTTGTCTCAGCAGGCTATGGCTGAAGGCCAGCTCGAGTTGGCGCAGCATTACAACAGCGAAGGTATGAAGCTGGCGCGGCTCAAGGGCAGCGTGTTGTATGAGGCAATGCTGAACGTCGACCGAATCCAGCTGCTGGAGCTTACCGGCGAGTTCGAACGGGCTGTCGGGGTGCTTGAAGAGTCGCTGATGGTGTTGCGCGACAATGTCAGGCATAGCCCGATTATCGGCCGGTTAAAGTTGCTACAGGGTCACCTGCTGGCTTATCAGGGGCTCGACGAGTCGGCCCGCGAGGCATATCAACAGGGGCGAATCGAGACTGAAACCTGTGGTGATTCCTATGTGTTCTTCGGCTACGCCGGGCTGGCGGAACTGGCTGCTCGCAATCAGGAATTCCCGACGGCTTATCACTGGTTGCGTGAAGCCGAGCGGCTCACCCAGTGGCGGCATGTGCCGGAGGCGCGTTTCCGGGGCATTTTACTCTTTATCACCGGGCTGACCTGGTTGCATCAGGGGCAACTGAAAAAGGCCAGGGCCGTATTCATGCAGGTACTGGAGCAATACGGAGGGCACACGTATCAGGCCCCCTCTGGGTTTTACGAGTTGCTACCCAGGGTGCAGCGCTATCTTGCTGTAATCGATCTGCTTTCGGGACGTTTTTCGCAGGCCATCGACACGCTGCGGGAGCTGATCGAGCAGAACCTTCGTTTGCAGCGGTTGGGGCTGGCCTGTGAGTGCCGGTTCACGCTCGCAGAAGCGCTTCAGCTGGACGGTCGGCATGACGAGGCGGAGTTGGAGCTGCGCAAGGCCCTCGGCGAGGCTGCGAAACAGCAGCTGATCAAGCCGTTGTACGAGTTGCAGCACCGTCAGCCGCAATGGCTTGCCAAAGTGTTGCCCGCCGGCAAAGGCGAAGGTCTGCGTGACCGACTGCTGCAATTCGAGCGTGAGCCTGAGGAGGTGATCGCTCCAAGTGACGAGGTGATCCTGAGTAATCGCGAGCTGACGGTGCTGCGCCTTATCGCCCAGGGTTGTTCGAATCAGGAAATTGCCGAACAGTTGTTCATCTCGTTGCACACGGTTAAGACGCATGCGCGGCGTATCAACACCAAGCTGGGCGTCGCCAGGCGAACACAAGCGGTAGCGAGGGCCAAGGCTCTGGGTTGGCTCTGATTCGGTTGCCCTGATCGATCCGCCACCAACGAAACACCGCCCAGACGAGAGCGGTGCCGCGCTGGGTGGCGACATCGGGCAATGATTGGTTTTTTTGTTATCGGAATGGATGTAGTCGAAGTGGCCTGCAGGCAATCAGGCTGGGTATTACTGGACGGCTGCGTGAGCGTGTTTGGTAAGACGATAGGCGCTGGCCTGCTCGCCACGTTCGATGGCCAGGCTGAACTGAAGACTTGTGATTAATCTCTCAAGCTGCTGCTCGTCGCGCCACTGGTTAGCTGCGATGTAGCGTTTAACGGCTACGCCCGCGGCATCGGTCAGCGTTAGCAGGATGCTGCCGTCTGGCTTCTCGATGCTGAAGTTCACGCTGTAGGTGGGTTGAAATACGTCGCTAATCTTCTTGAATGGACTTTCCATGCCGATTACCTGTTGAGTGACTGCACTCAATGGACCGGATGCGGGAACACTAGTTTCGCCCGCCCGGCGAGTGGGCTGTGGCAAAAAGAAGCACTAGGCCTCGGTGGTGGCGGGTAGTTCCCCTAATGCTTCAGGATTGTTTTTGAATGCCTTGGCAAACAGATCCCGATGCCTGGCCATAAAGATGCCTATGTCGTCGGCCTGCTGTTCGCTTAGCGACGGCGCAGCCTTCTGCAGTGCTGCGGCCAGGGCTTCGGCCAGTTCAAGCATCTTGTCGTGACGATCGGCTTCGGCTTTATCCATGAACAAACGCTCCAGGTCCCGGCTGCTGCGGTATACCACTTCGACGGCCATCTACCACCTCGGCTCAATTGATTAATACTGGTTGCTTATACAGCATAGGCTGCCTGGCGAAGAATGGAAAGCGCTGCGTATCAGATGGCCATCTCAGCTGGCAAAGCGGCCCTGAAGGCGCTCGGCGCGAAACTCCAGATTGCTGCTGCGGTAACCCGGGCGCAGTGGCGGCAAAGGTGCACAGGATTCCCAGCGTTGGCCAGGTTGCAGATCGCCGGGGCCGCGGTATTGCGGCGCATCGTAGTTCGAAGTCACCAGGTTCAGGCTGGAGCCGGGCGAGTAGGCGGCGACCTCCCAGCGCAGCTTTCGCAGAGGGTTCGGGCTGTGGTTGTCGAGTGTGATACGCAGTGGTTGTGCGGCCGGGCAGGTCTCGGGGGCGTAGGTCAGCCGTAATTCAAGTTGAGCCAGTAGCTGCTCTTCACGCTGCTCCTGCCAGATCACCCATGCGGCAACCAGGCCCAGGCCGAGGAGCGCGCCCAGCGAAATCGGAACCGCTCGAAGGGGATAGCGAATCAGCAATATCACCCAGGTGGCGACCAGCAGGGCGCCGATCAGCATGGTGGGTGGCCGCTCGAATGCATAGGCATCAATACCTCGATTCTCGGTTGAGTCTGCGACATCCTAACGCTGGCTCAGGTGGGTTGCACTTTCAACCATCCAAGCACTCAGCCTCAGCCGTACCTCGCAGGCGCTGATCAATCGTCGACGGCAGGGCGGGCGTGGCTGGCGAGTCGTTCGAGCGCGGCCTTGAGTCTAGGGTCCGTGATGCCTCGCGCGGTTTCCTGAAGGTTGTCTGCTGCACGCACTGACAGTTCCGGTGCCGGTCCGGGTTTGTGCCGTGGCGTTTCGGGAGGCTGAACCTTGAACAGGATTCTGCTCAGGTCTCTAAATTCTTCCATACCCTGCAACTGACGTTGCAACCGGCGTTGCTGGTAACGCAGGCGAGTCGCCCAATGGCCATCCGTAACGATGAGCAGCAGGGTGCCTTCGCGCCATGAAGCCACCCGGCAATACTCCCGTGCCGCAGGTTGCAGTTGGCTTTCGACCAGTTGCTGCAGGCGGTCGAGCCGCCTTGCCTCGCCGAACAAGGCTTTCAGCGGCTTTGCCTCGCGCAGCAGCGAAGCGGGTGCTTTGGCTGGCAGGGGGCGCAACGACATGGCAATGACCCGAGGGTGAAAAAACGAGCGGTCATATTAGCAGAGCTAAGAAAGCTCCTGAGCGCGCGATCCTCTCGTTATGACTGGCGGACAGCTGTGTAGCAGCAGGCGCCCGCGCTTGCTGAAGAATACTGGCCAATCGCCGGCGCAGCTCTCGGACGTGACCGTCGGGTCGGTGGGTTCACCGCCCCGCTGGCTGCCATAGCTGCGCAGCAGGCACCTTTTCTCTCAGGCGTTTCCGAGTAGAATGCCCCCTTTGCACGCAGCCGTAGTGGCCCTGCGGCCGTGCCTCCATCCCCAGCATGGAAGTCTTTGTCGATATGTTTGCGCCTTTAATGAAGAAGCTCTTTGGTAGCAAGAATGACCGCGAGGTCAAGCGCATGCTCAAGGCGGTCCAAGCCGTCAATGCGCTCGAAGAGCAGATGCTGTCTCTCTCCGATGAGCAACTACGGAGCAAGACCGAAGAATTCAAGGCCCGCCTCGGCCAAGGCGAGACCCTCGACCAGATTCTCCCCGAAGCCTTCGCTGTCTGCCGCGAGGCCGGCAAGCGTGTGATGGGCATGCGTCACTTCGACGTACAGCTGATCGGCGGTATGACCCTGCACGAGGGCAAGATCGCCGAAATGCGTACCGGTGAGGGCAAGACGCTGGTGGCTACGCTTGCAGTCTATCTGAACGCACTTGCCGGCAAAGGCGTTCACGTGGTGACGGTGAACGATTACCTGGCGCGCCGCGACGCCAATTGGATGCGTCCGCTGTACGAATTCCTCGACCTGACGGTGGGCATCGTCACGCCGTTCCAGCCGCCGGAAGAAAAGCGCGCGGCTTATGCCGCCGACATCACCTACGGCACCAACAACGAGTTCGGCTTTGACTACCTGCGCGACAACATGGCCTTCAGTCTCGAGGAAAAGAACCAGCGCGAACTCAATTTCGCGGTCATCGACGAGGTGGACTCCATCCTCATCGATGAAGCGCGCACGCCGCTGATCATTTCCGGCCAGGCCGAGGACAGCTCCAAGCTCTATCAGCAGATCAACCAGCTGATCCCATCGCTCGAGCAACACATCGAGGAAGAAGAGGGTGTCGTCACCCAGGAAGGCCACTTCACCATCGATGAAAAGACCCGGCAGGTCGAATTGAACGAGCAGGGCCATCAGTTCGTCGAGGAGATGCTGACCAAGGCCGGACTGCTGGCCGAGGGAGAGAGCCTCTATTCCGCGCATAACCTTGGATTGCTGACCCACGTCTATTCCAGCCTGCGCGCGCACAAGCTGTTCCATCGCAACGTCGAATACATCGTGCAGAACAATCAGGTGCTGTTGATCGATGAGCACACCGGCCGCACCATGCCGGGTCGCCGCCTTTCCGAGGGGCTGCATCAGGCCATCGAAGCAAAGGAAGGCCTGCCGATCCAGCCGGAAAGCCAGACGTTGGCCTCGACCACCTTCCAGAATTACTTCCGTCTGTACAAGAAGCTCTCCGGTATGACCGGCACCGCCGATACCGAAGCCTTCGAATTCATGCAGATTTACAACCTGCCGGTGATGGTCATCCCGACCAACAAACCGCTGGCGCGCAAGGATTACAACGACCTGGTCTATCTGACCCAGGAAGAAAAATTCGCTGCGATCATCGCCGACATCAAGGACTGCCAGAATAATGGCCGGCCGGTGCTGGTCGGTACTGCGACGATCGAAAGCTCGGAGTACGTATCTCAGCTGCTGCAGAAGGAGGGCATCGAGCACAAGGTGCTCAACGCCAAGCATCACGACAAGGAAGCCGAGATTATCGCCCAGGCCGGGCGTCCCGGCGCGGTCACCATTGCCACCAATATGGCCGGTCGCGGTACCGACATCCTGCTCGGCGGCAATTGGGAGGTCGAGGTTGCGGCGCTTGAGAATCCGTCCGACGAACAGGTCGCGCAGATCAAAGCCGACTGGCAGAAGCGCCATCAGGCGGTGCTCGAGGCGGGCGGGCTGCACGTGATCGCATCCGAACGTCACGAGTCGCGTCGTATCGACAATCAGCTGCGTGGCCGTGCCGGTCGCCAGGGCGATGCGGGTTCGAGCCGTTTCTACCTGTCGCTTGAAGACAGCCTGATGCGCATCTTCGCCTCGGATCGGGTGAAGAACTTCATGAAGGCGCTGGGCATGGAGTCCGGCGAGGCCATCGAGCATCGCATGGTCACCAATGCTATCGAAAAGGCTCAGCGTAAGGTCGAGGGTCGCAACTTCGACATGCGTAAACAACTGCTCGAATACGACGATGTCGCCAATGAGCAGCGCAAGGTGATCTACCACATGCGTAACAGCCTATTGGCTGCCGACGAAATTGGCGAGACCATCACCGAGTTCCGCCGTGAAGCGCTCGACCATGCGATCAGCCAGCACATTCCTCCGCAGTCCCTGCCGGAGCAGTGGGACATCGCCGGTCTGGAAGCCGTGCTCTATAGCGATTTCGGTACGCGTCTGCCGGTTCAGCAGTGGCTCGATGAAGACGAAAAACTGTACGAAGAAACCCTGCGCGAACGCATCCTCGATGCCTTGATCGCTGCCTACAACGAGAAGGAAGAGCTGGCCGGCGCTGAGGCGCTGCGCACCTTCGAGAAGCAAATCGTCCTGCGCGTGCTCGACGATTTGTGGAAGGATCACCTGTCGACCATGGATCATCTGCGACACGGTATCCACCTTCGCGGTTACGCCCAGAAGAACCCGAAGCAGGAATACAAGCGTGAGTCGTTCGCGCTGTTCCAGGATCTGCTCGAATCCATCAAGCGCGACAGCATCCGTGTGCTGTCCCACGTACAAGTTCGCCGTGAAGATCCGGTCGAGGAAGAGCAACGTCTGCGGCGCGAGGCCGAGGCGCTGGCGCAGCGCATGCAGTTCCAGCACGCCGAAGTATCGGCACTGGAGCAGTCTGACGATGAGCCGGAAGCCGAGGGTGGCGTAGCAGCAGCCGCCGCGCCAGTGCGTACCGAGCAGAAGATCGGGCGCAACGAGCCGTGTCCCTGTGGTTCCGGCAAGAAGTACAAACACTGTCACGGACAGGTTCAGTAACCGCTCCGTTCGCTATGGCCCGCGCCGCGACCGGCTTAGCCGCTCGCGGCGTTTTTCTCCCCGTTTCACGGTGGCTCCAGGCCACCCAATCGTTCTAAGGAGTGCATCATGGCTGTCGGTCTTGGTCCCTTACCTACACTGCATCCGGTCCCTGGTTTCGAGCTCGGGATCGCCTCGGCCGGCATCAAACGACCGGGACGCAAGGACGTCGTGGTGATGCGCTGTGCCGAAGGATCGACCGTTGCTGGCGTGTTCACCCTTAACGCATTCTGCGCGGCGCCCGTGATATTGGCCAAACAGCGTGCACAGGGAACGGTTCGTTACCTGTTGACCAACACTGGCAACGCCAACGCGGGCACTGGCGAGCCGGGGATGCAGGCGGCGGTTCGCAGTTGTGCCAGCCTCGCCGCTCTGACGGGCGTCGATGAACGGGCCATTCTGCCGTTTTCCACGGGCGTGATCGGGGAGCCGCTGCCGGTTGAGAAGATCGAGGCCGCGTTGCCCGCCGCCCTGGCTGACCTGGACGAAAATCATTGGGCCGAAGCGGCCACCGGCATCATGACGACCGATACCCTGCCAAAGGGCGCCAGCCGGCAGTTCGAGCACCAGGGCGTCACCGTCACCGTTACCGGTATTTCCAAAGGCGCCGGCATGATTCGCCCGAACATGGCGACCATGCTTGGCTACATCGCCACTGATGCCAAGGTCAGCCAAGCTGTACTGCAGGATCTGGTGCGCGATGCGGCGAACAAGTCCTTCAACCGCATCACTATCGATGGCGACACCTCTACCAACGACTGCTGCATGCTGGTGGCGACCGGCAAGGCGGCGTTGCCGGAGGTCACCGAGGCCAGCGGTGAGCTGTTCACCAGGCTCAAGCAGGCCGTGTTCGAAGTGAGCATGGAAGTGGCGCAGTCCATCGTGCGCGATGGCGAGGGCGCGACCAAGTTTGTCACGGTGACGGTCAACGGCGGCAAGAACCATCAGGAATGTCTTGATGTCGGCTACGCCGTTGCGCATTCGCC
>DPSI01000457.1:5411-7151 GCA_003527165.1 Pseudomonas sp. | reverse complement strand
CGGTTCATGGTGAGCTGCGCGGCCCGCGCGGTCGGGATGACCGTATAGCCCTCACCTTCCAGCGCCACCAGCGTCGCGGTGGCGATCGCCTCGATTTCAGGCACGATGTAGTGCGGCCTCTCCTGCTCGATGATCGCTCGCAACGCAACACCATCGAGCATATCGATGACATGGTGACGGTGCGCCACCTGCATGGCCGGAGCGTTGGCGTAACGGTCTACCGCGATGACCTCCACGCCCAATCGTTGAAGCTCGATAACCAGCTCCTTGCCAAGCTCACCGGAGCCGCAGAGCAGCACGCGGGTAGCGCTGGAGGACAGCGGCGTACCTATTCGGGGCATGAAATTCCTCGTCATGCAGACAGTAATGAGAGCGCCGAGTATCGGCGCGTTGTACTTGGGCGTTAAAACAGCAGCCCGCCCGCACGTGCCCGTTCATGACAGCGCAGCAGCACCTGACGCCGCTCCAGATTGTCCATGCGACTCCAGCGGCGGATCTCGTCGATACTGCGCTGGCAGCCAGTACAAAGATCGTCCTCATCCAGCGCGCAAACGCTGACGCAGGGAGATGCAACCGGCTTGTCCTCGGCGCTCAATCGTCCTGCTCCGCCAGGTCACGCGCGTAACGCTGGGCGTTGTGCACGTAATGGGCCGCGCTCGCTTCGAGCATCTTCTTCTGTTGCTCGGTCAGTTCGCGCACCACCTTGCCGGGCGAACCCACCACCAGCGAGCCGTCCGGGATCTCCTTGCCTTCGGCAATCAGCGTATTGGCGCCGATGATGCAGTACTTGCCAATCTTCGCGCCATTGAGGATCACCGCATTGATTCCGACCAGGCTGTAATCACCGACCGTGCAGCCGTGGAGCATGGCGTTATGGCCAACGGTAACCCCAGTCCCCAGTGTCAGCGGATAGCCCATATCGGTGTGCATGACGCTGCCGTCCTGCACGTTGCTGTTTTCGCCGATATGGATCAGCTCGTTGTCGCCACGCAGCACCGCACCAAACCAGACATTGGCACCCGCATCCAGGAGGATCTTGCCGACCAGCGTGGCGTTTGGCGCGACCCAACTCTGTGGATGGGTTTCAACACGGGAATCACCCAGGCGATATTTCACGGTCATGACCTCTTCTGGCTCAGATCGACGTAGGAAGCGGGGGGACGGCGCATTTCGATCCTGGCGTCATACACCAGATTCACCAGCTCAACGATCATGATGGCCGTCAGCCCCCAGATTTTGTATTCGCCATACCGGTAAGACGGGACGTACCAGGCGCCGCCCTGATAGTCGATACGGTGGGTGACTTCACGCACGTCCTGGCAGAAGAATTCCAGAGGCACGGAAAAGACCGAAGCGATCTCCGCATCGTTGGCGCGGTATTCCACATAGTCAGGGACGATACCGACATAAGGCGTGACATGAATGCCATGGAGCGAAACCAGGCTGCTGAGAGGTCCGATGATTTCCACCATTCCCGGCGCCAGCCCTACTTCCTCCTCGGCTTCGCGCAGCGCGGTATGGGTCAGGTCACGATCCTCTGGGTCGCGTCGGCCACCTGGAAACGCCACCTCTCCACCATGGGTGGACAGGCCGCTGGCGCGAAGGGTCAGCACCAGTTCCGGTGAATCGCTGCGAGTAATCGGCATCAATACCGCCGCCTCGGGCATCCGGCCTTCCGGCTCCAGGAGATGCGGGGAATAGTCACGCACCCGTTGGAGAATCTTGTCCAGCATGAAGCTT